>NZ_JACAPY010000015.1:0-87682 GCF_013385455.1 Pseudomonas sp. G1002 | reverse complement strand
AAGCGGCGCCCATCGGCTACAAGCCCAAACCAATCACCTACAGCAACCAGATGCCGCCGGCGCCGAAGCCATTTGTTCGGCGGCGGGTTGAAGCGGCCCCCCTGCCCCTGCACTCAAAAGATATACGCCAGCAGGAACGCGACGAGCTTGCCGAGCGTATTCGGGAACTGGGAGCCACGCACACGCAAACGGAAGCATCGGTTGCCTTGGGCCTGAGCCGGCGCACCCTCTACAGCTTCGCAAAGGAGTACGGCATCACCTTCAAGAAGCCAACCCGGGGCGGCGCCAACGGCGCAGTTCGAAGCGAACAGGTTCAGGCCCGCGACGCGAAGTACGCCGAGCGGATTCGCGCCTTCCTGGAACTGGGCATCACCCGGCGCCAGTGCTGCGGGAAGCTGGCGATCGGCAACAAGGCCTTCGAGCGGATCATCACCGCTCACGGCATCGACTACCCCAAAGCGCAACGCGGCAGCACTTCATGCGCCGCATAGCACGCACCCAGCAACGCAAACGACAAACCTGGCTCGCACTGCCGGCCAGCGGAATAGAAGAGGTAGGCCATGGCAGCAGTGCCGCAGAAAAAACGCTCGGAGAAAACTGCCAGGAAGCGCGTGGCGAATGCCGAAGAGGAATTGAGGCTCAGGGTTCGCCCCGGCACCCGCAAGGCGCTGGCCGACCTGATGGAGTGGTCAGGCATTACTGAGCAGGGCGAGGCGATGACACTGATGATCCACCACCTGCACGCGCTGGGCGCTGCGAAGTGCCAACCTCTACTGAATCCGCCGCGCCACGAAATTGAGATATCGCAGAACGTGGCGCGCGAATTCCGCAATAAAAGCTTGCTCGCCATCCAGAAAGACCCTGGCGACGAGATCATCGAGCCAGCCATACATGTGATTAATCTTTCGTGACCCTTTCCATTAGCGCTGAAAAGACCTCAATGGATACGGTGACGATTCCAGAGTTCGGATACTTAGGAGCCCTCCATGGATCAATGAGGGCCAGCGCAGTAAACAAAGAGTTGACGATGCCGATCTGGTTTTGAATGAAGGTGTTTACGTTCCCCGCCGGTTTGGGAACGCCCTCAGGTGTCGCGTACAGAATGGTATTCCTGAAGTTCGCACGTTGCTCAATGAGGGTGCGAATTTCAGATATTTTTTCAAATCCTAGGAGAAGCTTCATCTCATCTTGAAACTCTTCAGCGAGCGTCCTTTCTCCCTGCATGATTATGTGCAGTGGTGGCGTCGGCTGAACCTGCATATCCGAATTTCCGAGCTGCAACCCCAAGTGCAGCCCGACACGACCGTCCACTTGACCGAAGAATATGCGGTGCTGGCCGAAATTATCACCTGCTTGTGCTTTTCGATTACCAAACCATTGAATAACTGTACCGACAAATAATATTACCGCGTGCTTGTGCGCATGATGCCTAAAGTACAACTTTGAAGAACCTGGATAATTCTGCTCTTTTAGGGACGATATTAGAGCTGTAGCCGCTTCCTCCTCCGCACAGATTGCCCGAAAAGCAGCCATCATTGGATCGATCGAAGATATCTCAATCGCTTTCTCAATATGAGAAACCGCATTTACAGATGCCCATTTGGTTCTACCCGAGCACCCATCGATGAAATCCCGGAATTGGGCCAGAACCTGTGCGCCGCTATCCAACGTCTTCTCGTCCATGGACTAGATCTCTTCGAATTTAAATTTTTCAGAAAACTATCCCAACCCAAACCAAATTGCCACCACCGGTCACGGAGGGCGGCGCCTGACTGGAGATAATCCAATGCAAATTCAACGCGAAGGTCGCGTGTCGTTCGGCGAGGCGCGCCTGGCTGTGTGGGAGGAAGGTATTCCTCGCGAGTGGGACGCCAAGGTGATCTGGGAGCGCAAGTTCAAGCGCGAAGTGTTCAAGCGGATCATTCAAACACTCAATCGTATCGGATGGACCGTCGGCGAGCAGACCCACATATTCACTGGCAACAATTCACGCCATTGCGTGAAAGGCGATCTGCAAGCCGACCTCAAGATCCGCGGGCGCAGCATTGAACTGGAGTTCTTCCAGGCCGTGAACACCCCGGATCGCGCTGATCATAGCGGGCGGTACCAAAGCGACAAAGAAAAGCACATGCCGTACCTGGCTCGCCTGGAAATGCAGCGTACCCGCACGCGCATTCGTGACTATCTTTGCAACGTCTTCACCGGCTACACGTTCAAGGCGTCAGATCGGAAGTGCGGTTTAGGCGGCATGACCAACATCGAGTGGATAAATGCCGACTATGTAAGCAAGCGCCGCTTCGGTCCGCCAGACATTCCCGCTGCCGATTACAACTCGGTATCGGGCGACAAGAAAACCATTCAGCATGGCTCGAAGGTTTGGACGACTGACCGCAAAGGCCGCTGGCACCAGGGCACCGCGTTCGTGAACATCAACAACATGTGGTGGGTGGCTTACGGCAAATACGGATACACCAACAGGGCGTGCTTTGAGCTTTTTGTTGACCGTCCTGCGGACATCAGGACCAAGAAAAACGAGCGGGCCCGCCGCCAGCGCTTGGAAGACATGATAGCCAGAGCAGTGGCCGGGATGAACTATCAGCGAGCCGAGGTTTTGCGCAAGGTTCTTTTTCCTGAGCCTGAGCCGCTGTTCATGATTCTTAACGTGAAAGACGGGGTGTATTTCCGGCCCAACTACAGCGGATACACCAGTGACACGATCAGGGCTGGCAAGTACACCCGTGCGGAGCTGAAGCCTTATCTGGGTGACGCTGACGAA
The DNA here is from genome assembly GCF_013385455.1 of Pseudomonas sp. G1002. Classification (NCBI taxonomy): domain Bacteria; kingdom Pseudomonadati; phylum Pseudomonadota; class Gammaproteobacteria; order Pseudomonadales; family Pseudomonadaceae; genus Pseudomonas; species Pseudomonas sp. G1002. The sequence goes on along the minus strand of NZ_JACAPY010000015.1, from coordinate 84,906 downwards.
AAAGATGACCTGAAGGCCGTGCCGATTTCTCAAGCTGCTTGATCCGGCTCCATGTCGGTCACCCGTAATACCCCATATCAACGAATCACGCCAGAAGGCGAGGATCGCTGCCTACCAAATCACACGTAGCTTTTAGTCAACCCCTCCACAGCCTCCTGAGCAATTTGAACGTCAATAAGGCAGCTCGCACAAATATGAATGTACTCCACGTTTTCAAACAAGTTGCTGGTGTCCTCCGGGGAAACCGTTCTAATAAAACCATCAATTTGAAGTGCGCACTCTTGGGCAAATCTCAGGTCTGCAAGCAAATGCAGCTCAACGCCCACCAGCAAGCTCACCGGAATTTCATTAAGTGCCTGTCCGATGATACGAATTTTTCTGTCGTTGGCGCTGACACGCCACCTTTGTTGTAAATCCTTCTCCGCGAGAGCGTCTGCAAGTCCAGAGATGAGTACCTCCAGCGTGTGGGCCACATACCCAAGCGTTCTAAGCATGTTTATACGCCCACGATTTTCTCTTTTTCGTTCGTGCGCAACAGGAAAGTATCCTGCCGCAGCTATAGCAATTACGGAAAAAATCGCCTGAATCCATGATGCCAAACCCGGGTGAAGTTCTACCCAACATAGAAATCCTTCCCACACAGTAATCAACCCCATAACCCACTCCCCTGTAGATCCCGGAACTATACCGGCGAGGATCCCCTATGTCCGCACAACAGAAGAAACACCCCTTCGATTTCAAAACCCAATACGGACTCGGCTTCAACCCTCAGGACGATGAGATCGTTGTCGACTTCTTCTGCGGTGGTGGTGGTGCCGGTACCGGCCTGGAGATTGGCCTGGGCCGCACGGTGAACGTGGCGAAGAACCACAGCCCACAAGCGATCAGTATGCACACCGTAAATCACCCGGGTGCCAGGCACTTCACCACCGACGTGTTCGAGGGTGACCCGGATACCGAATGCGGCGGCAAGGCCGTCGGCTGGTTCCACATGTCGCCGGACTGCACCCACCACAGCCAGGCCGCCGGCGGTCAACCGCGCAAGCGCGAGATCCGGAACCTTTCATGGATCGGGCTCAAGTGGGCAGGTATGAAGCGGCCCCGGGTGATCAGCCTGGAGAACGTGAAGCAGATTCTTCAGTGGGGCCGCTTGATCGCCAAGCGCGACAAGGCCACCGGCCGGGTAGTGAAACTCGGCGGCGACGTTGCCGCACCTGGTGAGGTTGTGCCGGTTGGCCAGCAGTTCCTGATCCCTGACCCGAAGCAGCGCGGCCGGACCTGGCGCCGATTCGTGGCCCTGCTGGAGGGCATGGGCTACGTGGTTGAGTGGAAAGTCATCAAGGCTTGCGACTTCGGCGCGCCGACCAGCCGGGAACGCCTGTTCATGATTGCGCGGTGCGATGGCCAGCCGATTGTGTGGCCGGAGCCAACCCACGCTAAGAACCCGGTCAAGGGTCAGCAAAAGTGGAAAACTGCCGCTGACTGCATCGACTTCACCGACCTGGGAAAAAGCATCTTTGGCCGCAAGAAAGACCTAGCACCGGCCACTCTGCGCCGCGTCGCCAAGGGCATGAAGAAATTCGTCATCGACAGCGCGGCGCCGTTCATTGTGCCGATTGCCAATTGGTCCGGCGAGGCAGTGCAGTCGGCCGACGAGCCGCTGCGCACCATCACCTCCTACCCAAAGGGCGGCGCCTTCTCGGTGGTCAGCCCGATCATTGCACCGGCAACGCACCAGGGTAGTGACCGAATCAATAACCCGCTCGACCCGCTGCCGACGGTGACCTGCGCAAATCGCGGCGAGCTGACGCTGATCAGCCCGCTGATGGTTGGGGCCGGTGGCCCCGAGTACTCCGGCAAACCGGTGAGCGTGGATCAGCCCACCGGAACGTTAATGACCCAGAACCATCGAGCGCTGGCTTCGGCTTGCATCGTCCAGGCCGGGCACGGCGAAGGTTCTGGCGCAAACAAGCGCCGCTCCCACGGGATCAATGACATCTGTGGCCCGGTGGGCACCGTCACTGCCAGCGGCGGCGGCCAGTCCGTCAGCGCCGCGGTGATGATCCAGGCAAACGGAGGATTCAACACCACGCACGCCAAGGGCATGCACGAACCCATGACCACGGTGACCAACACCGGCAGCCAGCAACAGCTCGCGGTAGCGAACTTAGTGCACTTTCACGGAAACTGCGATGCACGGGACGTAAACGACCCGCTGCACACTGTCAGCGCCAGCGGCCAGCACCACGGGTTGGTCAGCGCATTCATGGAGCGGGCATTCGGTGGCAGCATTGGTCAGGGCCTGGAAGAACCAGCGCCGACTATCACTGCCGGTGGTGGCGGCAAGAGCTCACTGGTGTCGCTCACCCTCTCGCCAGAGCATAAAGCCGGCGCCCTGCGTGTCGCCGCCTTCCTGATCAGCTACTACGGCACGGAGAACATCAACGCTTGCGACTCGCCGGCGCCGACGATCACCACCAAGGACCGCCTGGCGATGGTCACCGTGATGGTCAAGGGCACGCCCTACGTGATCGTCGACATCTGCCTGCGGATGCTGAAGCCGTCCGAGCTGTACAAGGCTCAGGGCTTCCCCGCTGATTACATCATCAGCCACGGCGCCGACGGCAAGCCGTTCACCAAGACACAACAGGTGCACATGTGCGGTAACAGCGTCAGCCCGCCGCCGATGGCTGCGCTTGCTCGCGCCAATGACCCGTGGCGTACTGCCGAGCGCCAAGCTGAAGCAGCTTGAAATCAGATAAGGGAAGCGGCCTTGTTCGAATCCATTATCGGAATAGCGCAGCGCGCCTTACTGCGAGGCAAGGCATATCGCCAAAACTATCACCGGCTCAATCATTTCCCTTAAGGCAGTCTGGATGCTGTCAATCCCCCCGTGACTGGGGCCGACTCTCGTAGCTTCGCAAAGACTCCGTAAACCGTCGAAACCGAAACCCACATAACCACGGCAACACCAATTAAAATTGTAACCCTCTGGTTTGAGAGAACACCCAAGTCCGCCGCCTTTGCAACGCAAGTTTGAAACCCCAAATACAACGCAGGAGCAAAACCAGCCCAAGCGGTGCAAATGATCACGGCATGCTGAAGATCAGGCTTGAAGCGGACACGCCACGAAACGCAAAAGTAAATCAGCATCAAAACTATGGCGCCGACGACAAAGACCAAAGTTGCATCATCAAGCTCAATCTCCATTGGCCTCATCCTTGGCGGCTTTCCTGCCAATCAATGCTCCAACTAAACCGCCAACTATCGCCCCACCAATTCCAGGAAAAATCATGTTACCTACCGCGGCCCCACCAAGAGTGGTAGCTATCTTGGTAATGTCGGAATTGGAGCCTGATGTTTTGTGTTTTGCCTCCGGCTCTGGTGCACCATCCGTTTGATGACCTGTAGATATTTTTTCGACCATACGCCCTCCATGCTTGGTTTGACTGTTCAGTAACAGTCCTCGAGTCATTATACAAGCAATACAAGCGTAGCCCCTTTCTAATATTCGCATGTGCCGCGAATGCGGCAAGGACGAAGTCATGTCTGAAGAAAAGAGAACCCCCGACGAAACCTGGTCAGCCAATGAAGAGTTGTTCAATTGCGACAGTCTGGGTGAGCTGCTTGACGAGAACGACGACCTTGAAGTCGGAGCAACCGTTTGGAAGGGAGAGAAATTCCCGATAAACACCGCCGGCTATGTCGATGCGGGCGACGTCATTGAAATGCTGGGCGAGCGCGCCTATGACGATGTGGGCGAATTCGCGGAGGACTGGCCGGATGTTCCTGATGAGGCCCGCCAGGAACTCGACGAACTTCTGTCCGCATGGATAAGCAAGCATTGCACCGCGACGTTCTACCGCGTTCGCAACGTCGTCGAGTACCAGATCACCACAGAGGATTTGGCGGATCGGGTGACACCATGATCTTGCTCACGGTGCCAGCCACCCTCTGGTTCGCCTACGTCTTCATCTACAAGGGGCCGAGGCCATGAAACAGCATCGCGTTTTGATCGGCGACTGCATTGAGTCGATGCGGACGCTGCCAGGTAAATCAGTTCAGATGTGCGTCACCAGCCCGCCCTATTACGGGTTGCGGGATTACGGGGTCGACGGCCAGATCGGCCTGGAGGAAACGCCAGCTGAATTCATCGCTCGGCTGGTTGAGGTTTTCCGCGAAGTGCGTCGAGTACTCCGCGACGACGGCACAGCCTGGGTGAACATGGGTGACAGCTACGCATCTGGTGGTCGCGGTGGTGGCGGCTCGTTCATGGCTGAGCGCGCGGACGGCGCATGGCAGGGCAAGGGCCAGGCGACGGGCTGGCGATCAGCTCCTGCAGGTTTTAAGCACAAAGACCTGATGGGAATGCCATGGCGCTTGGCCTTTGCCCTGCAGGACGACGGCTGGTATCTGCGCCAGGACATTATCTGGCACAAGCCGAACCCCATGCCCGAGAGCGTCCGCGACCGATGCACCAAGGCCCACGAATACATTTTCCTGCTGAGCAAGTCACCGAAGTACTTCTACGACCAATCGGCGATCCTCGAGCCATGCTCTCCGAACACCCATAACCGGCTGTCTCAAGATGTACTCGCGCAGATCGGGAGCGACCGAGCCAACGGCGGAGCAAAGACCAACGGCAACATGAAGGCGGTCGCCAGGAAGCCGAACGGCGTTGGCTGGGGGCATGGCACTGATAACAAGGAGCGATGCCGTGGCAGGATCAAGGACAACGAGTCGATGGACTCAGCCCTGGCGGAAATGCCCAGCGAGCGAAACAAGCGGACCGTTTGGACAGTGCCAACCCATAGTTTCAAGGGCGCCCACTTTGCCACCTTCCCGCCTGACCTGATTCGCCCATGCATCCTGGCCGGCGCGCCACGCGGTGGCGTCGTGCTTGACCCTTTCGGCGGTGCCGGCACTACGGCGGTGGTCGCCATGCAGGAGGGTCGCAAATCGATCCTGTGCGAACTGAACCCGGAATATGCCGCAATGGCTGAACGCCGGATCGCGGCAGCCTGGCTCGACGGCGCGGCGCAGATGGATGTCTTCCACGACACAGCGCAACACCCAGCAGCCTAACCCCAATCCCCTACATGCCTGCCGGTGAGCGGCGGGCGAGGAATCCGCATGCCAAAAGTAATGCGATCGGTGGCAGATCCAAGCGCTGAGCACGGCTTTCGAATTGAGCCTGCGACATATGAGCAGGCCGAAGAGACGGCAGGGTTCAGGCTTGATCGCCGGCGGAAATACTGGATCACCAACGACGGTGAAGTTGAAGAAGAAGGCGTCGTAACGCTGGCGTGCAGTGGGTGCAGCTGCGGATGCGAGGGTGGCTGCGGATGCGGCCCGTCGTCCGGATGCAGCGAGTGCGGCTACACGGGCAAACGACGCTTTCACTTCGGCTACCCCGCTCAATCCCCCGAGCAGCGAAAAGAACTTCGAAACCTTTAACCACCTTCTGCCGCCCAGCGCGGCAAGGACACCCAATGTTCGCAATCAAACTCACCCTGATCCTGCTGGGCGCTTTGCTGTATGCGTTCGCCAGCGCCGGCTGGTTCCTTTGGCTCGCCCCAAGCCTTCTGGCGGACGGCGAGACAGCCGACATCCTCTACGCCTTCGCCGGCACCTGCGGCTGGATGCTGATCACCTTCAGCTTGGTCATTCACATCATCAAGACAGCCCGGCCCACGGCGGCCGACGGTAGGTAATTATGCGAAAAGAACTCATCAAGATCAGCGAATTTCAGCGCCGGCGCTGGGGCGAAAACGGCACACCGCCCTGCCCCCAGGCAATTCGCAACCACATCCGCAACGGCATGGTGCCGGGCGAGCAAATCGGAAAACTCTGGTACGTTGATTGGGCTGCGTTCAACGCGTCCAACGGCAACGACCTTGTCGCAATGGTATTGAAAGGAGCTGCATGATGTCCCCACGGCCGCGCAACGCTGCGAACAAGAGCCTTCCGCAGAACCTGTACTACGATGCGCGGCGCGGCACCTACCGGTATCGCCGGCCAACAGACGGCAAGTGGTTCCAGTTCGGCGCCGACCGTATCAAGGCAATCGACGCCGCCAAACAGTTGAATCTGGAGTTCATGCGCGGCGCTGACTTGGTCGGTGCCGTAATGTCCGCATCGTCTGAGTCGTTCGCCACCTTCCTCGACACCTACGAGCGAGACGTCCTGCCGCCGCGCGAGCTGGCCAAGGGCACGCTCAGCCTGTACGCGGTGCACTTCAGGCGCTTCCGCCGGCAGTTCGAGGGAAAGGCGGTCGATCAGATATCTATTCGCATGGTTGCGGAAATGTTAGACGCACTCACGCCCCGCACAGCGAACCAGTGCCGGGCACTCCTGACTGACATTTTCAACCACGCAGCGGCAAAAGGCCTGTGCCCGGACAACCCAGCAGCGAGCACGATCAACCGAATCGAGAAAAAACTGCGCAAGCGCCACACCGTAGATGGGTTGAAGGCAATCCGCGAAAAAGCACCGGCTTGGCTGCAGAACGCAATCGACCTGGCCCTGATCACCGCCCAGAGGCGCACCGACATTCTGGACATGCGTTTCGATGGCGTTCGGGATGGGTTTCTCTACGTGGTGCAGAAGAAGACCGCCAAGGCCAGCGACGCCGCGTGGATTCGCTTTCGAGTGACGCCGGAACTTCAGGCAGTCATCAGCCGGTGCAGAGACGATGTCGTCTCGCCGTACCTGGTACACCGAAAACCGGATCGGCTGAAACAGAAGCAGGCACAGACAAAGGACCACTGGACGAAGGTTGAGGAGCGGTATTTGACGCGAGCATTCAAGGAGGCCAGGGAGGCAGCGAGTTGCTACGCGGGATGGAAGGAAGAGGAGATGCCGGGCTTTCACGAGGTGCGAGCACTGTCGCTGCACCTGTACAAGAAAGCCGGAAAAGACGGGCAAAAAATCGCAGGCCATGCAAGCGAGGGCATGACCAAAAACTACCAGCGGGACCACGATGAAATCATCTGGTCCGAAGCAATTCCAGACCTGAATATCAGTGAAATCACCGGGTAGTTTTGCGCCAGTTTTGCGCGGGTTTTGCGCAGGCACAAAAAAGCCGATCTATCTGATCGGCTTAACTGACTGATTTTACTCAGAAAATATGGTCGGGACGGAGTGATTCGAACACTCGACCCCTAGCACCCCATGCTAGTGCGCTACCGGACTGCGCTACGCCCCGACTAGGCGTGTTACTGGGTTCGCTTCGCAACGAAGCGATCAGGAATATACCGCAAGCTTTTGAAATGTGGAAGTATTTTAAAAGCCGGAATTACTTCTTCAAAACCACCAGCACATCTTCCAGTTCGGAGATCATCTGGCGGATCATTTGCTTGTATTGGGTGGTGTCGTCTTTGGCTTCATCACCGGACATACGCTGGCGCGCGCCGCTGATGGTGAACCCCTGGTCGTACAGCAACGCACGGATCTGTCGGATCATCAGCACATCCTGGCGCTGATAATACCGACGGTTCCCGGTGCGTTTGACGGGGTTGAGTTGAGGAAACTCCTGCTCCCAATAGCGCAGCACGTGCGGTTTTACCGCACAGAGCTCGCTGACTTCACCAATGGTGAAGTAGCGTTTGCCTGGGATGACGGGCAGTTCGTCGTTATGACTTGGTTCCAGCATAAGCCTCAACTCGGGCCTTCAACTTCTGCCCTGGACGAAAGGTGACCACACGGCGAGCCGTGATCGGGATTTCTTCTCCCGTTTTTGGATTGCGGCCAGGCCGCTGGCGTTTGTCCCGCAGGTCAAAATTGCCGAAACCGGACAATTTGACCTGTTCGTTGTCTTCAAGGGCGTGCCTGATTTCTTCAAAGAACAGCTCGACCAATTCCTTGGCCTCGCGCTTGTTCAGGCCCAGCTCTTCATACAGACGTTCCGCCATCTCAGCTTTCGTCAAAGCCCCCATACGTCACTTCCTTAACGTGGCGTTCAACCTTTGTTCGAGCGAGGTGAGGATATTTTGCGTCGTCGTATTCACCTCATCGTCATTAAGAGTGCGCGATGGATGCTGCCAGGTCAAGCCAACTGCAAGGCTTTTTCTATGCGGATCAATGCCTTTACCCTGATAGACGTCAAATAGCCTGAGGTCTGTCAGCCATTCCCCTGCATTTTCACGGATTACGTCCAGAACAGCACTGGCCGCAACACCTTGATCGGCAATCAGCGCCAGATCACGTCGTACTTCAGGGAAACGCGACAACTCGCTGAATTTAGGCATTTTGCCCGAGGCCACTTCAGCCAAGACTAGCTCAAAAACGAAGACTGGACGGTCCAGCCCCAAGGTTTTCGACAGTTCCGGGTGAATCGCGCCAACGAAGCCCACCAGGCGACCTTCACGTTCGATACGGGCAGTCTGGCCCGGGTGCAACGCCGGGTGTTTGCCAGGGGTGAAAGTGAAGGCATCCAGCGCACCGGCAAAGCCCAGCACCGCTTCCACATCGGCCTTGACGTCGAAGAAGTCGACGGTGTCGCGACCTTGTGCCCAGCCTTCCGGCAGACGGCTGCCGCAAACCACACCAGCCAGCATCGGCTCTTGCTTCAGGCCATCCAGCTGACCGACAAAACGCAGCCCGCTTTCGAACATGCGCACGCGGTCTTGCTGACGGTTCAGGTTGTGGGACAGCGCCTTAACCAGACCCGGCCACAGCGACGAGCGCATGGCGGCCATGTCGTTGGAGATCGGGTTAGCCAGCAATAGCGGCTCGACACCCGGGTTGAACAGTTCGAATTGCTTTGGATCGATGAAGCTGTAGGTCACCGCTTCCTGATAACCACGGGCAACCAGCAGGCGACGCAGTTCCGGCAGGTGTGCACGGGCTTCGGCTTTCGGCTGCGGCGCCAGGCGCGCTTGCGGGTAACGAACCGGCAGGCGGTTGTAGCCGTACAGGCGGGCCAGTTCTTCGATCAGGTCGACTTCCAGGCTGATATCGAAGCGATGGCTTGGCACTTCTACGTGCCACTGCCCTGCTTCACCGGCCGAGATGCCGAGGCCGAGTGCCGACAGCAGGCGCTCGATTTCAACCGGCTCGATCACCAGGCCGAGCATTTGCTCAACGGCCTTGGCGCGCAGGATGATCGGTGCAACCGACGGCAGGTGCTGTTCGCTGACGGTTTCGATGATCGGGCCGGCTTCGCCGCCAGTGATTTCCAGCAGCAGGCCAGTGGCGCGCTCCATGGCTTCACGGGCCAGCTGCCAGTCCACGCCACGCTCGTAGCGGTGCGAGGCGTCGGTGTGCAGGCCGTAGGAACGGGCCTTGCCAGCGATGGCGATCTGATCGAAGAAAGCGCTTTCGAGAAAGATGTCGCGAGTGGTTGCGGACACGCCACTGTGCTCCCCCCCCATCACGCCGGCAATCGCCAGGGCGCGGGAATGGTCAGCGATCACCAGGGTGTCGGCACGCAGGCTGACTTCCTGGCCGTCGAGCAGTACCAGCTTCTCGCCTTCCTCGGCCATGCGCACGCGGATGCCGCCGTTGATTTCGGCGAGATCGAAGGCGTGCAGCGGTTGGCCCAGTTCCAGCATCACGTAGTTGGTGATGTCGACGGCAGCGTCGATGCTGCGCACTTCGGAACGGCGCAGGCGCTCAACCATCCACAGCGGGGTTGGCTTGGACAGGTCGACGTTACGGATCACGCGACCCAGGTAACGTGGGCAGGCATTGGGGGCGAGCACTTCGATCGAACGCACTTCGTCGTGCACGGCAGGTACCGCTGCAACCACCGGGCGGGTCACGTTCGCGGCGTACAGTGCGCCGACTTCACGCGCCAGGCCCGCCAGCGACAGGCAGTCGCCACGGTTCGGGGTCAGGTCGACCTCGATGCTGGCATCTTCCAGTTCCAGATAGACACGGATGTCCTGGCCCACTGGCGCATCGGCCGGCAGTTCCATCAGGCCATCGTTGCCTTCACCGACCTGCAGTTCCGCCTGGGAGCACAGCATGCCGTTGGACTCAACGCCACGCAGCTTGGCCTTCTTGATCTTGAAGTCGCCTGGCAGCTCGGCACCGATCATGGCGAACGGGATTTTCAGGCCCGGGCGCACGTTTGGCGCTCCGCACACGACCTGGAAGGTTTCCGCGCCGTTGCTGACCTGGCACACACGCAACTTGTCAGCGTCCGGGTGTTGCTCGGTGCTCAGCACCTCGCCCACTACCACGCCACTGAAAACACCGGCGGCCGGCGTAACGCTATCGACCTCAAGGCCGGCCATCGACAGACGAGCAACCAGCTCGTCGCGACTTACCTGCGGGCTTACCCAGCCACGCAGCCATTGTTCACTGAATTTCATCCTGCTCTCCTAAAGATCCGTTACGACTAGCGAAATTGCGCGAGGAACCGCAAGTCGTTGTCGAAGAACAGACGCAAGTCGTTCACGCCGTAACGCAGCATGGCCAGACGCTCAACGCCCATGCCGAAGGCAAAGCCCGAGAATTCTTCCGGGTCGATCCCGGACATGCGCAGCACGTTGGGGTGAACCATGCCGCAACCCATCACTTCCAGCCAGCCGGTCTGTTTGCAGACGCGGCAGCCTTTACCGCTGCACATCACGCATTCCATATCGACTTCAGCGGATGGCTCGGTGAACGGGAAGAATGAAGGACGGAAACGTACCGCCAGCTCCTTCTCGAAGAACACCCGCAGGAATTCTTCGATGGTGCCTTTGAGGTCGGCGAAGTTGATGTCGCGATCAACCAGCAGGCCTTCGACCTGGTGGAACATCGGCGAGTGGGTGATATCGGAGTCGCTGCGATACACACGGCCTGGGCAGACGATGCGGATCGGCGGCTTCTGCGATTCCATGGTGCGGACCTGTACCGGCGAGGTATGGGTGCGCAGCAGCATGTTCGCGTTGAAATAGAAGGTGTCATGCATCGACCGGGCCGGGTGGTGGCCTGGGATGTTGAGCGCCTCGAAGTTGTGATAGTCGTCTTCAACCTCAGGGCCTTCGGCAATGCCGTAGCCGATGTGGGTGAAGAACTGCTCGATACGTTCCAGAGTCCGGGTAATCGGATGCAGGCCGCCCGAGGTCTGGCCACGGCCAGGCAGGGTCACGTCAATGGATTCGGCGGCGAGCTTGGCCGCAAGATCAGCCTCCTCGAGCGACGCCTTGCGCGCATTGAGAACCTCTGTAACACGCTCCTTGGCCACGTTGATCAGCGCACCGACTTGCGGACGCTCTTCAGCCGGCAAATTCCCCAGGGTCTTCATCACCTGAGTCAATTCACCCTTTTTGCCAAGGTAGTGAACCCGGATTTGCTCCAGGGCATTGATATCTTCTGCGCTTTGCACAGCCTCTAGTGCTTGAGAGACCAGCGCATCCAGGTTTTCCATGTACAGACTCCAGATACAAAATAGGGGAAGAGCTTGAAGGCTCTTCCCCTATTTAAGACGTTTAACACCGTGGGCCGCGGAAGCGACCCAGGGTGACTGTCGGGGGTACTTAAGCCAAGGTGGCTTTAGCTTTCTCGACAATCGCAGCAAACGCCGCTTTTTCGTTCACTGCCAGATCAGCCAGAACCTTACGGTCGATCTCGATGGACGCTTTTTTCAGGCCAGCGATGAAACGGCTGTAGGACAGACCGTTAACACGTGCACCAGCGTTGATACGAGCGATCCACAGAGCGCGGAACTGACGTTTTTTCTGACGACGGTCACGGTAGGCGTATTGGCCAGCCTTGATAACCGCTTGCTTGGCAACACGGAATACGCGTGAACGCGCGCCGTAGTAGCCTTTAGCAAGTTTCAGAATTTTCTTGTGGCGCTTACGCGCCATGACGCCACGCTTTACACGAGCCATGAGTTACTTCCTCTATTCTTGACTAAAATTAACGAAGGCGCAGCATGCGCTCGACTTTTGCCACGTCAGACGGATGCAGCAAGCTGCTACCGCGCAGTTGACGCTTACGCTTGGTCGACATTTTAGTCAGGATGTGGCTCTTGAAAGCGTGCTTGTGCTTGATACCGTTAGCAGTTTTCAGAAACCGCTTAGCAGCACCACTTTTAGTTTTCATCTTTGGCATGTTCGGTACTCCGCATTCAGTTGATAAACATAATCAGAAGGCCTGCCGTGCCCTATTGATTACTTCTTCTTTTTCGGGGCGATGACCATAATAAGCTGGCGTCCTTCCATCTTAGGATGCTGTTCGACCGAACCGTACTCGAGCAGGTCAGCTTCAACCCGCTTGAGGAGTTCCATCCCCAGCTCCTGGTGGGCCATCTCACGGCCGCGGAATCGCAAGGATACCTTGGCCCTGTCCCCATCACTCAGGAAACGTACCAGGTTGCGCAGTTTTACCTGGTAATCCCCTTCCTCCGTCCCTGGACGAAACTTGATTTCTTTTACTTGAATCTGCTTCTGGTTCTTCTTCGCCGCGGCAATCTGCTTCTTCTTCTCGAAGATCGACTTGCCGTAGTCCATCACCCGGCAAACGGGTGGGATTGCGTCGGCGGAGATTTCCACCAGGTCCAATTTGGACTCTTCAGCAATACGAAGCGCTTCATCAATCGAGACGATGCCAATCTGCTCGCCGTCAGCGCCAATTAACCGAACCTCGCGTGCCGAGATATTCTCGTTGATCGGGGCTTTCGGTGCAGCTCGTTTATCTTGTCTCATTTCACGCTTAATAATAATTACTCCGAATCTGGGCGACCACGCCGGGAAACCGCTTGCGCGAGGAACTCAGCGAACTGGGCGACGGGCATCGAGCCCAGGTCAGCACCTTCACGAGTACGCACAGCGACAGTCTGCATCTCGACTTCCCGATCTCCGATAACCAAAAGATAGGGAACCTTGAGCAAAGTATGCTCGCGGATTTTAAAGCCGATCTTTTCATTTCTCAAGTCGGACTTGGCACGAAATCCGCTTTCATTGAGAGTTTTTTCAACTTCAGCGGCAAAATCTGCCTGTTTATCAGTGATATTCATGATCACTGCCTGGGTCGGAGCCAGCCACGCAGGGAATGCACCCTCGTAGTGCTCGATCAGGATCCCGACGAACCGTTCGAACGAGCCGAGGATCGCCCGGTGCAGCATAACCGGGTGTTTACGGCTGTTGTCTTCGGAGACGTATTCGGCTCCCAGACGGATCGGCAGGTTAAAATCGAGCTGCAGGGTACCACACTGCCAGACGCGACCAAGGCAATCTTTCAGCGAGAACTCGATCTTCGGACCGTAGAACGCGCCCTCGCCCGGCTGCAAGTCGTATGCAAGCCCCGCACTGTCCAGCGCTGCGGCCAGTGCAGCTTCGGCGCGATCCCACAGCTCGTCGGAACCGACGCGTTTTTCCGGACGAGTGGACAGCTTCATCTCGACTTCGGTGAAACCGAAATCGCGGTACACGTCCATGGTCAGCTTGATGAATGCAGCGGATTCGGCCTGCATCTGCTCTTCGGTGCAGAAGATGTGGGCGTCATCCTGAGTGAAGCCGCGCACGCGCATGATGCCGTGCAGTGCACCCGATGGCTCGTTACGGTGGCAGGCACCGAACTCGGCCAGGCGCATCGGCAACTCGCGGTAGCTCTTCAGGCCCTGGTTGAACACCTGTACGTGGCACGGGCAGTTCATCGGCTTGATGGCGTAGTCGCGGTTTTCCGACTGGGTGGTGAACATGTTGTCGGCGTAGTTGGCCCAGTGCCCGGATTTCTCCCACAGGCTGCGGTCAACGACTTGCGGCGTCTTGATCTCCAGGTAGCCGTTGTCGCGCTGAACCTTGCGCATGTACTGCTCGAGCACCTGGTACAGGGTCCAGCCGTTCGGGTGCCAGAACACCATGCCCGGCGCTTCTTCCTGGAGGTGGAACAGGTTCAGGCGCTTGCCGATCTTGCGATGGTCGCGTTTTTCGGCTTCTTCGATGCGCTGGATGTAGGCCGCCAGCTGCTTCTTGTCAGCCCAGGCAGTGCCGTAGATCCGCTGCAGCTGTTCGTTCTTCGCGTCACCGCGCCAGTAGGCACCGGACAACTTGGTCAGCTTGAACGACTTGAGGAAGCGTGTGTTCGGCACATGCGGGCCACGGCACATGTCGACATATTCTTCGTGGTAATACAGGCCCATGGCCTGCTCGTCCGGCATGTCTTCCACCAGACGCAGCTTGTAGTCTTCGCCGCGGGCGGTGAACACGTCGATCACTTCGGCACGCGGAGTGACTTTCTTGATGACGTCGTAATCTTTTTCGATCAGCGCGTGCATGCGCTGTTCGATAGCCGCCAGGTCGTCCGGGGTGAAAGGACGCTCGTAGGCGATGTCGTAATAGAAGCCTTCGTCGATGACCGGGCCGATGACCATCTTCGCGGTTGGGTACAGTTGCTTAACCGCATGGCCAATCAGGTGCGCGCAAGAGTGGCGAATGATCTCCAGCCCCTCTTGATCCTTGGGCGTGATGATTTGCAGGCTGGCATCGCCGGTGATCAGGTCGCTGGCGTCAACCAGCTTGCCGTCGACCTTGCCGGCCACGGTGGCCTTGGCCAGGCCGGCACCAATGGATGCGGCGACCTCGGCTACGGAAACCGAATGATCGAATGAACGTTGACTGCCGTCGGGAAGAGTAATAGTTGGCATGGCGCCTCCTCTCCTAGTGGTGACCCCTACCAAAGGTCACGTGGGTTGGGATGAGCCAGTACAAGATCCAATACCAGGCCGTTCAGTGATGAACGCCTGCCTTACAGCGGCAGGAGCCTTTCGGCCAACCGATAATCGAACCAGAGTGACTGGAGTTAAACAAAAAAGACCTTGGCAAGGCGGCATAGGGCGCGCCGGAAAATAGCCAAGCGAAAGATGCTAGCACAGATGAACGGTCATGGCGCCGAAGCCGCTTCAGGAAACGAAAATTCCCGGCTTTTAAGGGCAAAAGTGAACTTGAACTGTACGGCAGCCCTCAAACACACCGAGAATCGCCGTTCGTCCACGACTCCAGGAGCATTTGATTATGCGTTTTACCTCGACTTTCGCCCTTGCTGCATCCCTGACCCTCATGTCCCTGGGTGCGCACGCCGCAGCCCCGTCGAACTGGCCTGCCGGTGCGCGGGACAGCTTCATCAAGGATTGCAGCGCAGCCGCCCAGCAAAGTGTTGATGCCAAAACCGCCAAAGACCACTGTGAATGTGGCGCGGACAAAATCAATGCCGAATTGAGCAGTGCCGAAATCAAGGAACTCATGACCAACCAGAACGCAGATCCTGCGCTCAAGACCAAAGCTGTGACGGCTATTTCGTCCTGCAAAGTCGTGAAGAAAAAGTAATTTTTACACCCTGCCAGACCGGCTGAAGGACCAGAAATCGCCATGAAAACTGCCATTTCTCACAAATTACGCAGCTTTTACGGCTTTTTTTAACAGCTGATATTTCGCCTGAAAGCCCCGTAGATCGGGGCTTTCAGCCAACCAAGGCATGAAACACAACGCGATTGATTAGCAAACAATGCCTTGGGGGGGCTCCCAAGCCGAACATTTCGACTATGATAGCTCGGTGTGCCCAGTTGGCCTGAGCAGCACAGCACTACTGAAAATATATGTTTCTTGGAGATACACCATGTCTAATCGCCAAACCGGCACCGTTAAATGGTTCAACGATGAAAAAGGCTTCGGCTTCATCACTCCTCAAGGTGGCGGTGACGACCTGTTCGTACACTTCAAAGCTATCGAAAGCGACGGTTTCAAAAGCCTGAAAGAAGGCCAAACCGTTTCCTTCGTGGCTGAGAAAGGCCAAAAGGGTATGCAAGCTGCACAGGTTCGCCCAGAGTAATTCTGCGCCGAACTAAAAAAACCCCGTCCATGTGACGGGGTTTTTTATGGCCTGGAGAAAAGCGCTGGAGCAATCAGCCGCAATTGACCCGATTGATCACAAGGTTGTCATCGGTATTGAGGTTCAGGCGATCGGAGCGGTATTCCAGCGTGACCATGTCATCTGGCTTGAGAATGCGTGCGTTCTGCGCTCCGGCGCGGCTACGGGCCTGTTCCAGCAATTGTGGCGAAGCTTTCTGGCCGATTGCGAACTCGGCAGCCTTCGCCTCACAGCGGCTATGACCAGCATCGGTCACGGCAGTGTCTTTGGCTGGCTCAGAGGTACCCGGGGTGCTGCAACCCGACAAGGCGAGCGCAGCCAACAAAGTACCGAATGATGCGAGCTTCCAAGGCATGAAGCCTCCTTTGAGAAAAAATGGACAGAGATCGTGCGACCGTGGTTTGGCCGATTGGTTTCAGAATTGTCACAATTGGCTGTGGGCCAGTCTGCCTGAGTCGACACCGGGCGCTGGCGAATCAATCGTCACCAGATATGAACGCACTCAGTAGATGTCGATGTAATCAAACGGCGGCGTTGGCCAGTTCTGCTTGAGCGCGTTGAAAATCTGCATCACCCACACCTCGTCGCTGGCTGCGACGTTGCCGACATAACCCGAATCCGCCGCCCAGGTCTCCAGGCGGAACAGAAGGCCGTCGATATCGACGCCACCCACCACGCCCGAAGAAATGTAGGCAATGCCGGCCTTGGTAACGCGCAATTGGGTGTGAACGTTGTCACTGGCGGACGCAAGCAGCTGCCGCACAGCGTCCAGCGTCAGGTTCTCGGTGTTGTTCAAGTCGATCTGCACGCGGTTTGTCCTGGCAATTAAACAGGCGGACAGTGTCGCACAGCCCTCCCCTCATGCCTAAGTAGCAGTGCCAAACACGGCGCAAAATGGTTAACTCCCTACGCAGAACGCACTAACCGCCTTTCAGCCTCGCGAGACACCCATGACCATCGTCACGATCCACGCCGACATCAAAGCCAAGTGGCCCCACGGGCAAAGCTCCTACAGCCCGGGCAGCCCGGAGGAGTTGGCAATCATCGGTATTGACCTGCTGGTCAAGGAACTGGGCACACAGGCCGCGCAGGCATTCATCGGCCAGGTATTCGAGAAATACCCGGCCGATCACATGGGGGCGCCAGACCCCGAGCGCGAATAAGACCCGGCCGACGAACGTCGACCGGCAGGCTGTTTACTTCAGGCGACCAAGGCGTTCGGTCAGCAGATCGAAGAAGCCCTGGGCATCGCCATTTTCAACCCAGAACGCGTTCTTCGGTTGTTTCAGGCCATCGTACCAGTCGACGATGGTCTGGCCGAAGGTCGGGCCTTCACGGCTGTCCACCACCACGTTGACCTCACGGCCGCTGAACAGCGCAGGCTTGAGCAGGTAGGCAATGACGGTAGCGTCATGCACCGGGCCGCCCGGGATGCCGTAGTGCTCCATGTCGCCCTTGACGTATTCATTGAGAATATCGCCCACCACCTTGCTCGCGTTGTTGTTCAGCGCAGCGATTTGCTTCAGGCGTGCGTCGCTGGTCAGGACCTTGTGGGTCACGTCCAACGGCAGGTAGGTCAGCTTGACGCCGCTCTTGAGCACGATCTCGGCCGCGATCGGGTCGGCGAACAGGTTGAACTCGGCCACCGGCGTGATATTGCCGCCGTTGAAGTGCGCGCCGCCCATCACCACCACTTCCTTGATGCCTTGAGTGATCTCCGGCGCCTGGGTCAATGCCAGCGCCAGGTTGGTCTGCGGACCGAGCATGGCGATGGTGATGCTGTGGGGCTTGGCGGTGCTGAGGGTCTTGATCAGGTAATCAACGGCATTGCCTTCGGCCAGGCCTTTTTTCGGCTCATGCACGGTGACGCCGGAGATACCTTCCTTGCCATGGATGTTTTCAGCGTAGATCGGCGTGCGCAGCATCGGTTTCGGTGCACCGGCATATACCGGGATGTCCTCGCGCCCTGCCCATTCGCGGGCCAGGCGTGCGTTGCGGGAGGTCTTGTCGAGGCGCACGTTACCGGCAACGGTGGTCAGCGCGCGGATCTGCAGTTCATCGGGCGAAGCCATGGCGAACAGCAAGGCAACCACGTCGTCGGCACCGGGATCGGTGTCGATGATCAGGTCGATTTTTTCCGCCGCGTGGGCGCTTGCAGCAGTTAGCACGGACAAAAGCAGCACACTCCGGAACAGGTGTCGCAGGGTTTGGGTACCACGTTGCATGACGCACTCCTTGTCGTTGGGGAATTCTAGAACGTTACGCCGGAAACCAGCGCGATATTGCAGTAGGGCTGGCACTCGCCGGTGCGCACCACCGCCCTCGCCTTGCGGCTGAGCTGCTTGAACTCTTCATGGCTGACCAGGCGGCGCTCGCCGAGGGCGGCCTGTTCGGTCAGGGTATTGAGATCCGCCAGGGCCGGCGGTTGCTTGAGCAGGATTTCTTCCGCGAGCACGTGGCTTTCCACCTGCATCTCGCTGAGGACGATGCGCAAGGTACTGACGAAATCCGGAATGCCTTTGGTCAGCGCCAGGTCGATCAGCTCGACACCCGGCGGCACCGGCAAGCCGGCATCACCGATCACCAGAATGTCGCCATGGCCAAGGGATGCGATCACCCGCGACAGCGCGATATTGAGCAAGGGAGTCTTTTTCATGAGGGCACAAAACCTTGGACGTCATGCAATGTGGGAATAGAGGGTTGCGCACCCGCGCGGGTCACGGACATCGCGGCGGCTACCTGGCCGAAACGAATGGCCTCGGCCTCGCTCCTGCCGTTGGCCAGCGCGGCTGCGAAACCGCCGACGAAGGTGTCACCGGCAGCCGTGGTATCGACCGCCTTGACCTTGGGCGCGACCAGGTGCTCGAAGCCTTGGCCATCGGCAAACAACGCGCCTTCGGAGCCGAGGGTAATGATCACTTTGCCAGCACCGGCCTTGATCAGGCGTGTGGCGGCGGCCTTGGCGCTGTCCAGCGAGTCGACCACCACGCCGCTCAAGGCCGAGGCTTCGCTTTCATTGGGAATCAGGTAGTCGATGGCGGCGTACCAATCCTCGGGCAGCGGACCACTGGCCGGCGCCGGGTTCAGGATCACCGTCTTGCCCAGCTCGCGACCGCGCTTGAGGGCATGGCCGACAGTCTCCATCGGCGTTTCCAGCTGGCAGACAATCACGTCGGCAGCCTGCAGCACACTGTCAAATGCCTGTAATTTGGCTGGGGTCAGCTCGCCATTGCTACCGGCGACAATAACGATCGCATTCTGGCTGCTGTCATCCACCACGATCAGCGCCACGCCGCTGGAACCGTCGACGGTGCTGACGGCCTGGCAATCAATGCCCTCCACCAGCAACGCGTCGCGCAATTGCGCGCCATAGGCATCGGTGCCCACGCAGCCGACCATGGCGACCTCAGCCCCGAGGCGCGCCGAAGCGACCGCCTGGTTCGCGCCCTTGCCGCCGGGAACGGTGGAAAACGATTGGCCGATCAGGGTTTCACCGGCGCGGGGCAGCCGACTGGCCCGGGTGACCAGGTCCATGTTCAGGCTGCCTATTACCACTACTTTTGCTGGCATACATCAGTACTCATCAATTCGGTTCAGCGGTATTGGGCAAACACACCGGCCAACGGCGCCGTCGACTCGCGCAGGACAATACTCGGCGTCACGATGCGTTGATCGATCGGCAATTGGGGTGTCGCAATTCGTCGCAGTAAAAGCTCGGCCGCCATCTCTCCCAGCTGCAGGATCGACTGGCCCACGGTGGTCAGCGCCGGGTACACGTACTGGCTCATCTGGATATCATCAAACCCGATCACCGACAGCTCACCGGGCACCCGGATATTACGTTCGGCAGCGGCGCGCAAGACGCCGAAGCCAATCATGTCGTTGCCGGCAAAAATCGCGCTGGGGGGATTATCCGCCAGCAATTGCGCCGCGGCCGCGTAACCACCGGTACTGGTGAAATCACTTTCCAGCACACGACCAGCCGGCACTTCGAGCCCCGCCTCGGCCAGGGCACGGTAGTAACCCGCCATCCGCATTTGCGCCACGCGGGTATGACTCGGGCCACCAATGCAGGCAATGTCGCGATGACCCAGATCGAGCAAGTGCCGGGTCGCCAGGTAAGCGCCCTGTTCATGGTCGATGCGCACCAGGTCGACATCGATCCCGTCCAATGCACGGTCGACGATGACCATCGGCGTGCGTACCGCCTTGAGGCCTGTCGCCAGGCCGCTGTCGTCGCCGCCCACCGAGGTCACGATCAAGCCGTCGATGCGTTTTTCCAGCAGCACCCTCAGGTAGCTGCGCTGCTTTTCGGCATTATCGTCGGAGTTGCAGAGGATCACGCAATAGCCGTTACGCTCGCAGTAATCCTCGATGCCCCGGGCCAGTTCCGCAAAATACGGATTGAGGCTGTTGGGCACCAACAGGCCGATGGTAGCTGTGGTCTTGGCCTTCAGCGAGCGCGCGACCGCACTGGGTACATAGTCGAGCTGCTTGATGGCCGCCTCGACCTTGATCCGTACCGGCTCGCTGACCGGGCGCGTCTTGTTCACCACATGAGACACCGTGGTGTAGGAAATCCCCGCCAGCGCGGCCACATCCTTGATCGTTGCCATGGCTCAGGCTCGCCGACTGGCGCGCTGGCTGCGGTAAGTATCGAGCACCACCGCGATCACGATCACGGCACCGGTGATGATACGTTTGGTCGGCTCGGTGGCGCCAATCTGCGCCAGCCCTGCCGCCAGTACCGAGATGATCAGCACGCCGAAGAAGGTACTGATGACCGAGCCACGCCCGCCCATCAGGCTGGTGCCACCGATCACTACCGCAGCGATCACTTGCAGCTCCAGGCCGGAACCGGCGTTGGGATCGGCCGCTTCCAGGCGCGAAATCTGGAACAGCGCCGCTACACCCGCCAGCAGGCCCATCAGGCTGAACACCAGGATCTTGTAGGGCTTGGGATTGATACCCGCCAGGCGCACGGCCTCTTCGTTGGTGCCAATGCCGATCAGGTAGCGACCGAACACGGTACGGGTCAGCACCAGCTGCGCGGCGATGATCACCAGCAACGCGATGATGAACGAAGGTGAAATGCCGAAGGCCACCGGGTTGGACAGCCAGGCAAACGAATCACCGATGTATGCGGTACGCGAGCCGGTCATCTGGTACGCCACGCCGCGCGCCATTTCCAGCACGCCGAGGGACACGATGAACGACGGGATCCGCCAGGCCACTGTGATCGAACCGGTAATGGTCCCGGCCAACGCGGCGCAGCCCATGCCCAGCACGGCTGCCGGCAACACACTCCAGCCCCAGCCGAGAATCGCCACGCTGACCGCCGATGCGGCCAGGGCCAGCACGGAGCCTACCGACAGGTCGATGCCGCCGATGATCAGCACGAAGGTCATGCCGACTGCCAGCACCATCAGGTCGGGAATCTGGTTGGCCAGGGTGCTGAAGGTGTCGTACGAGAGGAAGTGGTCGCTCAGGAACGAGAACAGCGCAATCATCGCCAGCAAGGCGCCGGCCAGGCCCAGGTAGGTGCCCAGGCCATAGAAGTTGCCGCCACGTTTTGCGGGGGAGGAAGTGGTTTTCATGGGGTATTCCTAGGCGCTGCGTCGTTGAGCAGCGCATCACGTTTCTGATAGCCGGCAAAAGCAGCGGCAAGCAATTCGTCCTGGGTCCAGCTGTCGCGCTCGAAGGTCTCGATCAGGCGCCCGGCGGAAAGTACGCCGATGCGGTCGCAGATCAGCATCAACTCACGCAGGTCGCTGGACACCACCACCAGCGCCTTGCCCTGGCGGGTCAGGTCGCCGAGCAACGCATAGATATCGAATTTGGCGCCGACGTCGATGCCTCGGGTCGGTTCATCGAACAGCATCACCGCGCAATCGCGCTCCAGCCAGCGGCCAATCACCACCTTCTGCTGGTTGCCACCCGACAGCTCGGACACCAGCTGCGCCGGACTGGAACTGCGGATACGCATGGCGTCGACCTGGCGCTTGGCCAAGGCCGTTTCGTCATGACTGTTCACCAGGCCACCGCTGGACACCTTCGGCATGTTGCCCAAGGCAATGTTGGCGCCGATGGATTGGGTCAGCAGCAGGCCTTCGCCCTTGCGGTCTTCGGTGATCAGGGCGATGCCATGGCCAACCGCGTCGACGGGCGAGCGAATGCTGACGACTTGCGCCGGTGTGCCCAGGGCCACGGTGCCGCTGTCGGCCAGGTCGGCGCCGAAGATCAGGCGCAGCAATTCCGTACGACCCGCACCGATCAGGCCGGAGATGCCGTAGATTTCGCCGGCACGCACTTCAAACGACACGTCGCGGACCTTGTCCGAGCGGGTCAGGCCTTTTACCGTCAACAGCGGCGCGCCGATGGTGCGCGGGCCCAGGTCGATTTTCTCGCCCAGTTCGCGGCCCACCATCAGCGTGACCAGTTGCTCACTGTTGTAGTTGGCCATCGGCTCGACACACACCAGCTTGCCGTCACGCAGCACCGCAATGCGCTGGGCAACCCGGGCCAGTTCTTCGAGCCGGTGGGAAATATAGATAATCGCCACGCCCCGGGCCTGCAGGCGGGTGATTTGTTCGAACAGCATCTCGACTTCACGGGCGGTCAGCATCGCCGTAGGTTCATCGAGGATCAGTACGTGGCAGTCGCCAATCAGGTTGCGGGCGATCTCGACCATCTGTTGGTGGCCGATGCCGAGGCTGCCGACCAGGGTGTCCGGGTCGATAGCGTCCAGGCCGACCTGGGCCATGGCTTCAATGGCGGCCTTGCGCAGTTGCTTGCGGCTGATCCAGCCACCGTGGCTGGGCAGGTTATCGAGGAACAGGTTTTCAGCGACCGTCAGGGTTGGCAGCAGGTTAAGCTCCTGCATGACCATGCGGATGCCCTGCTCTTCAGCCTGGGTCCGGCTGCCTGGCGTGTAGGCCTGGCCATTGAACTGCATCTGGCCGTCGGTCGGGGTGACCAGCCCGCCGATGATTTTCGACAGGGTGCTTTTCCCCGCGCCATTCTCACCGGTAAGCGCCAACACCTCCCCACGATTGAGCGTCAGGGTGATGTCGGACAGAACCGGTTGGGCATAGGTCTTGCCGATACCGCTGACCGAGAGGACAGCGTTCGGTGCGGAAGATGACATAGGAACGTCTCCAGGCGTCCGCTCGGGTGAGCGGACGCTGTTTTGTGCTGCCGGGGAATTACTTCTTGAGGATGAGTTCGACCGGGGTTTCGATCATGCCATCCACGGCATCGACTTTTTCACCCTTGACCAGCTTCAGAGCGTTCTGGATACCGAAAACGGCTTGCTGGGCAGCAGCCTGGTCGGCGGTGGCCAGGACACGGCCGTCCTGCAGCATCGGCTTGATGGCCTCGATGTTGTCGTAGCCTACGACCAGCACCTTGCCAGCCTTGCCGGCGCCACGTACGGCGGATACTGCGCCCAGTGCCATGTTGTCGTTACCGGCCAGCAGTGCCTTGATGTTCGGGTTTGCCTGGAGCATGGCAGCGGCAATCGCGTTGCCCTTGTCGATTTCCCACTCACCGGATTGGGTGGAGACGATCTTCATGCCGGCGGCATCCATCGCGTCCTTGAAGCCAGCGGTACGCTGCTGGGCGTTGGTGGTGGTGGACACACCTTCGATGATGCCAACCTGGTCACCCTTGGTGAGGTGCTTGGCCAGTTCTTCACCGACCAGGCGCGCGCCCTTGCGGTTGTCTGGACCTACGAACGGGATATCAAGGTTTTTGCTTTTCAGTACATCCACATCAAGACGGTTGTCGATGTTGACGATCTTGATGCCTTTGTCGGAGGCCTTTTTCAGCACGGTGACCAAGGCTTTCGAATCGGCGGGAGCAATGACGATCGCGTCAACCTTGGCCAGGATCATCTGATTGACGATATCGATCTGCGCACTGGTATCGGTTTCGTTCTTGATCCCGTTGGTGATCATGTCGAAGTCGGCGGCGTGGGCTTTCTGGTATTCCTTGGCACCGTCCTGCATGGTGACGAAGAATTCGTTGGCGAGGGATTTCATGACCAGGCCGACCTTGGGTTTGGCGGCGGTCTCGGCAGCAAATGCAGAGGAAAGAGGCAGGGCAGCGGATGCGGCAGCAAGCACAGCGACAGCAAGAAGACGTCCAGCAAATGGCAGCTTCATGGGTTCACTCCGATCTTATGATTATTGTGAGCAACGCTTGCACCGAAGAACGCTTCGGCAGCCAACCCACCCGGGCGGCTGATACGAGCTTTCACGACACTCGAGGAGCACCCCGTGAAACATCTCGCAAACGTTTGCGTTAGGTCAAACTATGAGAAGCTTGTCGAGATTTGTCAACGGGAGAAAACAGCCTTTTGTTGAATCCGCTTTACGCCCTGCCCTCGAAGCCATCCGGTACCCCCTTTAAACATCCGCGTTGCTGGATCGTTCTCTGAAACGACAGGTCGCGGCGTGCCTCCTGCGTTTAAAACCAAACTTTTCCGTCATCCTTTTCGGACAACCGAACACCCGCGCACCGCTTTGTTCGGAAAGCCGGACAGAAGACCAAGCCATTTACTTACAAATCAAACAAATATAGATATAAATCAATAGGTTAAATTCTATTGCCAAACAAAATCCCGCTGGTACAAATCCTGCTCTTACTCAGCACCTCGTGGCGTTCAGAACCGCCCGGGTGTTTCTAGATGAACCTGCATCAGCACTCATCAAAACTAGAGAGAAGAATAATGAAATCTGCGTTGAAAACTTTCGTACCGGGCGCGTTAGCCCTCCTGCTGTTGTTCCCCGTTGCCGCTCAGGCAAAAGAAGCTGAAACCCAGCAAAAACTGTCCAACGTGGTGATCCTTGCCACCGGCGGCACCATCGCCGGCGCCGGCGCCAGCGCGGCCAACAGTGCGACCTACCAGGCCGCCAAGGTCGGCATCGAACAATTGATCGCCGGTGTTCCTGAGCTTAGCCAGATCGCCAATGTCCGCGGCGAACAAGTATTGCAAATTGCCTCCGAAAGCATCACCAACGAAAACCTCCTGCAACTGGGTCGTCGTGTCGCCGAACTGGCCGACAGCAAGGACGTCGACGGCATCGTGATCACCCACGGTACCGACACCCTGGAAGAGACTGCCTACTTCCTCAACCTGGTGGAAAAGACCGACAAGCCAATCGTCGTGGTCGGCTCGATGCGCCCAGGCACCGCCATGTCGGCTGATGGCATGCTCAACCTGTACAACGCCGTTGCCGTCGCCGGCAGCAAGGACGCCCGCGGCAAAGGCGTACTGGTGACCATGAACGACGAGATCCAGTCGGGTCGCGACGTCAGCAAGATGATCAACATCAAGACTGAAGCGTTCAAGAGCCCATGGGGCCCGCTGGGCATGGTGGTAGAAGGCAAATCCTACTGGTTCCGCCTGCCAGCCAAGCGTCACACCATGAACTCGGAATTCGACATCAAGACCATCAAAAGCCTGCCGGACGTCGAAATCGCCTATTCCTATGGCAACGTAAGCGACACCGCCTACAAGGCCCTTGCCCAGGCCGGCGCGAAAGCCATCATCCACGCCGGTACCGGCAATGGTTCGGTGTCGTCCAAGGTGGTGCCTGCCCTGCAGGAACTGCGCAAGCAAGGCGTACAGATCATTCGCTCTTCCCACGTGAATGCCGGTGGTTTCGTTCTGCGTAACGCCGAACAACCAGACGACAAATACGACTGGGTAGTTGCCCATGACCTGAACCCGCAGAAAGCCCGCATCCTGGCCATGGTCGCCCTGACCAAGACCCAGGACAGCAAGGAACTGCAACGGATGTTCTGGGAATATTGATCGCTCCCAGGCCCGGCCGGCAACGGTTGGGCCATCCCGCTCGTGGCGTACCGCGAGCGGGTCTGATTTCCCCCGCTTTATCCCCCGCGCAAAAAAACCTTTGAAAAACAAAGCGTTCCTACACCAAATCGGCAAAACCGCTGTCAGAAGAAATTCTTGAATTTTAAGCAGTTGCGAAATTGCCCACAGTTAAATACTGTATGCACGTACAGCCTAATAAGGAATACTCCGTGGCAAAGCCCTCTTCCGCAGCACCAACACCTCCTGATGCCTACCAACGACTGGCCGTTCGTGTGCAGAAAATCATCAACTCCACCAATGCCCAAAAAAACAAGGCGGCGTTGATTTTTCGTTTGCCGGAGGAACCGGAAGACGAGTGGGCACGACTACTGGAAGAGATAGCAGAAAACGATAACGTCACCCTCGCCTATCGCGATGACGGTGGCGTGCAGATTTTCTGGGTTGTGCCGAAGGAAGATTGAGTCAATGAGTGTCCGTTTTATCAGTCTGTTGTGTGTGTTTTTTGCTGTTACCGCTCACGCCCAAGCCCCCAGGACATTCAGCGAAGCCAAGAAAATCGCCTGGAAACTGTATGAACCGCAATCCACGGAGTTCTATTGCGGCTGCAAATACAACGGCAACCGGGTAGACCTGAAAGCCTGCGGCTATATCCCGCGCAAAAACGCCAACCGGGCGGCACGTATTGAATGGGAACACATTGTTCCGGCCTGGCAGATCGGCCATCAGCGCCAGTGCTGGCAGGATGGCGGGCGCAAGAACTGCACCCGCAAGGACGCGGTCTACAAGCGGGCCGAAGCCGACCT
This sequence comes from Pseudomonas sp. G1002, assembly GCF_013385455.1. Taxonomy (NCBI): domain Bacteria; kingdom Pseudomonadati; phylum Pseudomonadota; class Gammaproteobacteria; order Pseudomonadales; family Pseudomonadaceae; genus Pseudomonas; species Pseudomonas sp. G1002. The sequence goes on along the minus strand of NZ_JACAPY010000015.1, from coordinate 58,458 downwards.
GCACAACCTGGTGCCGAGCATCGGCGAGGTGAATGGCGACCGAAACAATTTCAGTTTTGGCTGGCTGCCGGTACAAAGCGGCCAATATGGATCATGCCTGACCCAGGTGGACTTCAAGGCCAAGAAGGTCATGCCCCGCCCTTCCATTCGCGGCATGATCGCCCGAACGTATTTCTATATGAGCAAGCAGTATGGCCTGCGCCTGTCGAAACAGGATCGCCAGCTGTATGAAGCCTGGAACAAGACCTACCCGGTACAGCCCTGGGAACGCCAGCGCAATCAAACCGTGGCGTGCGTGATGGGGCGCGGCAATGAATTTGTCGGCCCGGTGAACTTGAAAGCCTGCGGCTGAACGAAAAAAGCGGGAGCGCCATGGCCTCCCGCTTGTCGACTCTTTACTGCGCAACCTTGTGTTCGATGACCTCGGACACCGTGTCATTCTTCTTCGCAGTCGCCAGTTTCTCGGTCAACTGCGCTTGTTTCGCCTCGGCCTCGGCCTTGGTGCTGAATGGGCCCAGCAGCACCTGGTCCTTACCGTCTTCCTTCGCCAGATAGAAACTGAAACCGTGTTCCAGCAACCACGCGGTCAGGTCAGTCATCGCCTGCAGCTTGTGATCCGGCGGCCCCACCCATACATCCCATTCTTGAGAGGCGATCGCGCCGACCGCAGGTTGCGCCTGGGCGGGCGCCTCGGCAACGGCAGGCCTGGCCTTGGGGGCGTCGACACTTTTACCTTCACCGCAACCGGCCAATGCCAACACCGCAATTGCCATCGCTACTTTACGCACTACCCTGCTCCTTAGAGGATCAAAGAGGCGACTTTATCATTCACTGTCTATTCTGGCCGTCATAAACGTTGGCTTAAACAATGCGAATGATGTATCGCAGACCTGTATGATGGCGGCATGGGAATTAATGCCGCCTCTATGCGTCCTAAAAGAGGCAGCCACAGGGAAGCGCTTCGCAGTAAGCTACACACATCCGACATCTGCCCTGTCTGAAACATGTGTCCTTCAAAGCAATCAAGGAGAAGTCCATGCTGATACTCACCCGCAAAGTCGGTGAAAGCATAAACATCGGTGATGACATCACGATCACCATCCTGGGCGTTAGCGGCCAGCAAGTAAGAATCGGCATCAATGCTCCAAAGGACGTTGCCGTGCATCGCGAGGAGATCTACCAACGTATCCAGGCGGGCCTGACGGCTCCGGATAAAAACCAGACACCTTGAAGCGCCTCCAGTAGCCAGCCCTTTCGTTCACTGTAACGGCTGGCGAAAACCTCTTTCAGCCTGCTCGCGGCTTCCCGCGGCCAGCGCGCCCTATTCCCTTGTTCCAGCGTCAGGCCAGCGTCATCCCAGGCCGACACCGCGTGCCATGCCACTCGCTGCAATCATCATCAGCACCAGCAGTAACGCCTGCACATGGCTGATGCGCGCAAAAAGACCTGCCTGGTGCAAATCGAGGCGCGTGCCACGCGCCAACGCGATGCGCCATTGGATAAAGCGAATCATCGGCGCGAGCTCCAGTAACAAAATTAATACAAGCAGCGTCATCTTCACGTGAAACAACGGCTGGTGCAGGTAATAATCACTGCCCTTTTCGTAGCCGCCAAAGGCCCGCAGGCCACCGGTTACCAATAACACCAGGGCACTGATTCCCCAGATGTTGTCTGCGATCAATACGCGGCGCAGGGTGGATGGGTCACTATCAGATACACCGCGCAATGCCTTGCCACGCGCAAGCACGGCCGACAATGCCATGGCGAATGCCAGTAAATGGACTGCTGCAAGAAACCACTGAACCAACATAAGGCGTACTCCCTTTTGTATGACACATGGCAGGAACACTTCTCAGTAATAGTCGCTGGCTGCGTTCAACGCATGAAACAGCCTGCAAACAAAGGGAACTTGTGGAGTTTTCCAGGGCCGAATCTCGTGACAAATCCCCTACAGTCTGCAGCGCGCCAAGGAGCACGTTGATGAGGCGTACCGTTAAACAGCCTTACTTATCCAAGTCTTGGTTGATTGTCACGCTGATCAGCGTGGCGTTTGTGGCGCTGGAGTATGGCCTCAAGTTCGAAATCGAAGGTTCCTCCGACAAAGCCTACTCATGGCTGGACCTGACGCTGTTCCTGAGCGCGTACTTGTTTTTCTTCTGCCTCAAGCCCATTCAGGTCGCCGTCCATCGCAGACTGTGCCGGCGCGCGCCTCACAGTGATCGCCGCAAAGCCTCATCCTGACGGCTTTGGGTTTCATCTTGAAGTTCGTTGCCCCAGCGCGGTGTATCCCGCAAGCGGGTTGAAACCGCCGCCGCAGTTGCTATCAGATCGCCGGTATTTACAGCTGCGCGACACAACCTATGCTTGGGCATGCACGGTCGGTGAAAGGTTGTAGCGCTGATGGACACACTGAGTAAAAGCGAAATCGAATCAGCACTGGCAGCGCGCCTGCCGAGCTACAAAATCGTCTGCACCCTGCATGCCGATGGCACGCTTTCCGCGATTCTCAGCGGCCCGGAAGCTGATCACTTTGCGGTGACCGGCATCGTCCGCGCCCACCATCGAGGGCCGGAGGCGATTGCCAGGCTTGCCAGCGAAATCCTCAAGGAAATGGTCTTGTCCCGCCAGGGGCTCAAGGGCAACCGCCTGCAGACGCTGACTGGAAACGGCTCCAACGTTGAACCGCCCCTATACGAAGAAGGCCGATCCGGGTAACCGGGTCGGCCTTTTTTTACGCCAGGCGCTGTAGATGCAACAGCCCGGCTTCGTCCCGCTGAACCTGTAGACGCTCATACCCGTCAATCGAAGGATGCGCGGTGACCATGGGCACAAGGTGGGTCGACGTCACCACCATCACATCGGCCCCCGCCGCCTCGCCGGCGCGAATCCCGACGCTGGCATCCTCAAACACCAGGCAGTCCTGTACCGGTACTCCCAGCCGTTGCGCACCGAGCACATAACAGGCCGGATCCGGCTTGCCGCTGGCGACATCCTCCGCGGTGACCAGCACCGCCGGCGGGTTGATCCCGGCCGCCTGCATACGGCGCAGAGCCAGTGCCTTGGGGGCAGACGTAACCAGCGCCCATTGATCGCCGGGCAATGCGTTGAGGAATTCCACCGCGCCCGCAATCGCCACCACCCCTTCCACATCCTCAAGTTCAGCCTCGGTAATCCACTGCGCCTCAGCCTGCGCGTCCACACCGGGCAACGCCTGGCGGGTGATGGTATCGATGGCCCGGGCACCATGGATGGTCTTCAGAAAGGCCTCGACATCCAGCCCATGGCGTTCAGCCCAGGTGGCCCATACGCGCTCGGCGGCGGCAATGGAGTTCAGGAGTGTGCCATCCATATCGAACAGGAAGGCGCGGTAACGGTGGGCGAATACAGCTGAATCGCGGGTGGACACTGCTCGGCTTCCTCTTGCTTTCGTCACCCGGTCTTGGGCGCTGACGAACCACTTGCCTGGTGCAATCTACGGATCGGCCCAAACGCTGTAAACCTTCCCGTGGTTTGTATCGGACTGTATGGGAACCCCGCCTGGATACGCGAACCCGCATTTCGCCACGCCTGGGCACACATGGCAGATACACCCCGGCGATTAACTACGACCACCAGCCAATCCGGCTGACTCACGCGTAGGAGCCTCATCATGTTCAATCTCTCGAAAGCTTCGTCCCTGGTACTCGGCCTGACTGTCATCGCGGGCCTCGGGCTGTCATCCATGGCGTCGGCCGACACCCACGCTGGCGCGGTCAAAGACCAGCCATCCCACCTGCTCGCCGAGGGCGGCGCAGATCGCCTGCACGAACGCGGCCTGGCGGAAGGCGGCGCTGAACGCCTGCAAGCAGCCCGTACTGTCTGATGGGTCACCGTCCAACCAGGGCAGCCTTCCGGCTGCCCATTGCATTACAAACTTGTCATCAAGCTGTCAGTGTTGCCCGCACCCTCACTTCATACAGTGAAGTCGTCAGTCACCCACAGCGGGTGACCCAACTTCCCACTGAAAATGAAGCGAGCCCGCCCATGAAACCTGCAAGCAAACTCTGTCTGATCGCCGCCAGCCTGTTGATGCTGGGGACCGGCGCCGCCGTGGCCGGCCCGATTGCACCGGTGAAAGCCAATAACGTAGTGCTGGTACACGGCTCCTGGGCCGACGGTTCCAGTTGGTCCGAAGTGATTAACCGCCTGCAGGCCGCCGGCTTGCATGTAACCGCCGTGCAAAACCCGCTGACCTCGGTGGCGGATGACGTCGCTGCCACCAATCGCGTACTCGATCAACAGGACGGTCCTACCGTGCTGGTCGGCCATTCCTACGCCGGCACCGTGGTCAGCGACGCCGGGGTCAACCCCAAGGTCAGCTCCCTGGTATACGTCGCCGCCCGCGCTCCGGACGCCAACGAAGACTTCGTCGCCCTGTCCGCCAAGTACCCAAGCACACCCGTGCGGGCCGGTGTGGTGGAGCACGACGGTTACCTGACCCTGAATCAGGACGCCTTCCTCAAGTACTTTGCCGCCGATGTACCCCACGCCAAGGCCATGGAGCTGTACGCCGTGCAACAACCGATCGCCAAGACCCTGTTCAGCGGTCGCACCGTCAACGCCGCGTGGCACACCAAGCCGTCCTGGTATGCGGTGTCCAGCAATGACCAGACCATCAACCCGGACCTGGAACGCTTTCTCGCCAAGCGCATGAACGCCACCACCATCGAGGTGCCATCGAGCCACTTGTCCCTGGTTTCCCACGCCAAGGAAATCACCGACCTGATCCTCGAAGCGTCCGGCCGCCAGCCTTAAGCCCTTCATTACGATCTTGTCATCATCCTGTTGGCTGGCTGTTTGTGTCGCCTGGTTACTGTGAACTCACTGCCGGATACCGGCAGCCAACCCTTAAAGAGAGATACCGCCATGAAACTGTTTATCCTCGGCTTTGCTGCCCTCCTCGCCACCGGCTCGGCCTTTGCCGATACCACCGCCACCACCTCGGTGATCCATGACACCCCCGGCTTCTTCATGCACATGGACGTGGCCAAAGTACTGTCGAGCACCGATACCTACGGCCAGTGCGGCATTGTCCCTGCGCGCCTCGACTACCTCGACAGCCAGGGCCGCGAACACGTGCTGGACTATCAAGTACAGGGCATCGGCTGCCCCAATGACAATTGATCGGGCTACACTTGCGCCACGCAAGAACTGCACATCACCAGGGCGAATCCCATGAATATCCTCGTAGTCGAAGACGAGCCCAAGGCGGGCAACTACCTGCTTAACGGCCTGCAGGAACTGGGTTACTCCGTGAGCCTTGCCCGCGATGGCGTGGACGGTTTGCACCAGGCCCTGGAAACCCCGTTCGACGTGATCGTGCTGGATGTGATGATGCCGAAGATGGACGGCTGGGAAGTGCTGCGTCGCCTGCGCAAGGAAGCCGACACACCGGTGCTGTTCCTGACCGCCCGGGACGATATTGCCGACCGCATCAAGGGCCTGGAACTGGGCGCCGACGATTACCTGATCAAGCCGTTTTCCTTCGCCGAACTGGTGGCGCGCCTGCGCACCCTGACCCGGCGCGGGCCAAGCCGCGAAGAAGAACACTTGCAGATCGCCGACCTGCAGATCGACGTGCTCAAGCGCCGCGTCAGCCGTGGCGGCGTGCGCATCACCCTGACCAACAAGGAGTTCGCCTTGTTGCACTTGTTCGCCACCCATCAGGACCAGGTACTCTCGCGCTCGCTGATCGCCTCAAGGGTGTGGGACATGAATTTCGACAGCGACACCAATGTGGTCGACGTGGCCGTGCGCCGCCTGCGCCTGAAAATCGACGACCCGTTCCAGCTCAAGCTGATCCATAGCGTGCGCGGCATCGGCTATCGCTTCGATACGCAACCATGAGCAAGCCCCGGCATTACTCCCTGACGCTGCGCCTGGCGCTGATCTTCGCCCTGCTGGCGTTCGCCCTGCTGGCAACCCTCGGCGTGGCGCTGTACCGCGACCTTGAGCGCGAACTGATCCACCGTGACGACGCTGCGCTGATCTACCGCGTCGACCAACTGCGCAACCTGCTGAACGACAGCAACACCCTGGACCTGATCAAGACCAAGCCCGAACTGTTCCAGAACATGCTGGGCAACCGCGAATCGGTGCTGAGCATCGCCGCACCCGGGCAGAAACCGCTGCTGGAAGTGAACCCCGGCAACATCGACATGCCCGACGTTGCACCGGTGCCCCGGGACCACGCCCTGGAATTCGCCGACGTGCAGCATTTACCCGGCGTCAATGGCGTCCCCTTCTCCACCCTCGCCGCCACCATCGATTCAGGCGACCTGGGCAGCCTGCAAGTCACTACCGGGCGGTTGATGACCGAGCGCACCGCAGTGCTCGCCAGCTACCGGCTGAGTGTCTATATCCTCGCCAGCATCGCGGCATTGGTACTGGCGGTGGTCGGTTACCTGATGGTGCATCGCGGCCTGCTGCCATTGCGGCGCCTGGCCGTGCATGCCCAGGGCATCGGCGTCGGCAACCTCGCCGCGCGCCTCGACAGCCACGGCGCCCCCAAAGAACTGCTGCCGATGATTGATTCGTTCAACACCATGCTCGAACGCCTGGCCAAGGGTTTTGTGCAACTGGGCCAGGTCTCCACTGACATGGCCCACGAACTGCGCACGCCGATCAATAACTTGCTCGGGGAAACCCAGGTGGCGCTGCAGCAACACCGTAGCATCGAGGCCTACCAGCAACTGCTGGCCTCCAACGTCGAAGAACTCGAACGCCTGGCGCGCATGCTCGACAACATGCTGTTCCTGGCCCGCACCGACCCGGCCAGTGCACTGCGCCAGCGCCAGGAACTGGACGCGGCCGATGAAGTGGAACGCATGGCCGACTACTTCGAAGGCCTGGCGGGCGATGTCGACATCAGCATCCTCGCCCAGGGCGCCGGTGTGATCTGGGCCGAACCGATGCTGCTGCGCCGTGCCCTGGCCAACCTGTGCGCCAACGCCATCAAATATGGTGCGCCCGCCTCTGAACTGCTGATCCAGGCCACACCCTGCGCCGAAGGCATCAACCTGACGGTGACCAACCACGGCGCGACCATCCCGGCGGAGCACTTGCCCAGGTTGTTCGAGCGGTTTTATCGCGTGGATGAATCACGGGAGCGTTCGGCGCATTCCAATGGATTGGGGCTGTCGATTGTCGCGACCATCATGCAGTTGCATAACGGCCGATACAGCGTGAGCAGCGAGAACGGTGTGACATGCTTTGCGTTGTTTTTCCCGGGACGCGAAGCCGAAAACCTCAGCTGACTTGCCCACCCGTTTCAGTGATATCCACCAGGGTATTCCAGGCCGTCAGCAGCGCAATCCGCAAGCCCTCGACCTGCATCGGCAACGCCATCGAGGCCGGCTCGGGTATTCGGCCCACCACCTGCTCGGGCAGCCACGGCACATGGATGAAACCGCTGCGTACCCCTGACCCGGCGAGCGCGTGCTGCAACAGATAGAACACCTGGTTGCACACGAAAGTGCCGGCGGTTTGCGACACGCTGGCCCCAATGCCGGCCTCGCGCACGGCCCTCACCATGGCCTTGCTCGGCAAGGTGCCGAAGTAGGCCGCAGGGCCGCCGGGCAGCACTTCCGTGTCGACAGGTTGCTCACCCAGGTTGTCCGGAATCCGCGCGTCATTGAGGTTGATCGCGACCCGCTCGATGGAAATATCACTGCGCCCGGGGCCCAGCCCGACAGCAATGACCATCTGCGGGCGGTGTTCGGCCAACAGCTGAGCCAGGCGCTCGCCCGCCGTGGCAAAGGCACAGGGTAACTGCCGCGCGACAATCCGCACATCAGCGCCCAGCTGCACACCCTCCAACAGGCGTACCGCCTCCCAGGACGGGTTGACAAGGTCTTGGTCAAACGGTTCGAAACCCGTCAGCAATACAGTGCGCATTACAGCCTCACATCAGCAGGTAGAGCAGGACAATATTGACCACCAGCATCATCAACGCGGTCGGCATCTGTGCCTTGATGACCGCGTTTTTATCCGGCAGCTCCAGCAACGCTGCCGGGACAATATTGAAGTTGGCCGCCATGGGTGTCATCAGCGTACCGCAGTAACCGGAGAACATGCCGATGGCAGCCATCACCGCCGGGTTGCCGCCGTAGATGCCTACCAGCACCGGTACGCCAACGCCGCCGGTCATCACCGGGAAGGCGGCAAAGCCATTGCCCATGATCACGGTAAACAGTGCCATGCCCAACACATACACCATCACCGCTACCAGCTTGTAATCCAGGTTGATATAGGTGGTGGTGATGTGCGCCACCGCTGTGCCCACGCCCGCTTCGTTGAACAACAGCCCGAGCATCGCCAGCATCTGCGGCAGCACCATCGCCCAGCCCAGCGCTTCGGTGAGGCGCCGGGATTCGCGAAGGGCTTGCACCGGGGTGTCCCGCGTCAGCCAGCAGGCCAGCGCCAGTGCAATCAGGCAGCCGATACCCAGGGAAACAAAGGTGGTGTTCTTCGGGTCCAGCAGCGGCACGCCGCCGATCTCGGTGTGTTTGAGCAATACCGAGCCGATCACCGTGGTCAACGGAATGGCCAATGCCGGGATAAACAATTTATGCCCCAGGCGACCAGCGCTGGCCCGTGCGGCCTTGTCATGCAACTGGGCATGCGCGCCGCGGCCTACGCCGCCCAGGCCCGCGATGAGTGCCATCACCACCACGCCCACGCCGACCACCACCGAGGGCAGGCGCTCCCCCACCAGGAACGGAATCGCAAACAGCAGCCAGAACAACGAACTCGACCAGCGCTTGGGGTGGGTGCGATCCATCAGGATCATCCCGGCGGTGATCACCAGCAGAACGCCGGCCAGCCAGTACAGGTATTGAATGGAAATGATCATTGCGCCGCCTCCGCTGTGTTGGCCGGTAACAGCTCTCGGGTCAGCATTCGGTCAAAGCGGTGCAAGCGGATGGCGTGAATGATGAAGGCGCAGATCGCCGTCGGGATGCCCCAGACCGCAATGTGCAGAGGCTCGACATCAATCCCCGAACCCAGCAGGAACGTGTGCATCAACGCAATCGCACCAAAGGCGACGAAGATATCCTCGCCAAAAAACAGCCCGACGTTGTCGGTCGCGGCACACATGGCCAGGACCTTGTGGCGAAGCTTGTCGGGGAGTTTGCCATAGCGTTTTTCCGCCGCGCCTTCCGCCATCGGCGCCAGCAACGGGCGCACCATCTGCGGGTGCCCGCCCAGGCTCGTCAGGCCCATGGCCGCTGTGGATTCACGCACAAACAGATAGATGATCAGCAAGCGCCCAACCGTGGCCCGCTCAAAGCGCGCGATCCAGTTTTGCGCATGCAGGCGCAAGCCATGGCGCTCCAGCAAGCCGATGACAGCCAGGGGCAACAACAGGATCAATTGCAAGGCGCGAGTCTGGAGAAAGCCGTCGCCCATGGTGGCGAGGATCTTTTCCAGTGGAAAGTGGGCGGCAAACCCGGTGGCAATCGCTGCCGCCGTGACGACCAGCAGCGGATTGAAGCGCAACACAAAGCCGACCACGATGACGAGTACGCCAATCAGCGGCCATAGGTTCACAACAGTTTGCATGGTGGTGAGGTCCTTAAGTGCGCGCTGCGGCGCCAGTAAAGCAGGTAGTGAACAAAGGGTTCACTGCAAGAAAACGGCGTGCAGCCCGGCTCGATTTTTTATTGTTGACCTGGAAGGTCGAGCGTCAGTGGCCGCATCTTTGCTGCTTGGGGAGGGAGGTGTCCAACAAGAAAAATTGTTGCTGCAATCCAATAAAGTTTGTGGGTGTTTGAAGCGTTAGAGGGCATTTGTCGGCCCGTTTGAAGAGAAGGCCCAGGCGCAGAACGTGCTCAGGTACTTGAAGTCCGATAAAGGGCTGGACGGCTTGGTCACGTGGCGGTCGGTGACCCGCTAGCCCTCAGCCCAGGTGCTTCTGGAAAAAGTGGCGCGTGTGCCCTGGCGGGTACTCGGCAATATGCCCGAACTCGCTGAAACCCAGCTTCCGGTAGAACCCGGGCGCCTGGAAGCTGAAGGTGTCCAGCCAGATCCCCGCACAGCCCTTCTCTCGTGCCAGCTCCTCAGCCGCGCGCATCAGCCGCGACCCCATGCCTTGAGTGCGCATTGACTCAGGCACGCTCAACAGCTCAATGAACATCCAGCCATAGGAAATTTTTCCGTACAGGCCGCCCACCACTTCCTGGCTGGCGGGATCACGCAGTAACAGCCCAAACGTTTCGAACGGGTTCTCGCCGCATTGGCTGATGTTGTATGCCCTCAGCGGCTGAAGGATGGCCTGGCGCTCTTGCTCCGTAACTTCAAAAGACAACTCTATCGCTGATGCCATCTCAATCTTCCTGATGTGAATGCCCAATTCTGCGGACACTACCAGCGATAGCCACCTGTCGCATACAGGACAGTCTTTGCGCCCTCAGCTACACACAGGTCGCAACCGCCCGCGGGCATGCACTTCACCGCCAGTACTCTTGGAGCACCACCCGGGAGATTTCCAATGACTCTACGCGCTTGCTTGGCCGCTCTATTGGTACTGACCGCCTCCACCGCCTTTGGCGCTCCCCGCTACGATCACCTCTATGCGTTCGGCGATAGCTACTCCGATAACGGTGCGGGTGAACGCTTCACCAAGACCCTGGCCACTCTGAAGGTCAAGGATGCCCAGGAACTGCCCGGCTCGTTGTACTGGAAGGGCCGCTGGAGCAATGGCCCGACTGCCGTCGAGAACCTGGCCCACGCCTTGAAAACACCCTTGACCGACTACGCAGTGGGCGGCGCCAAGAGTGGCAATGGCAACTACTACGCCTGGATGGAGCCCGCCCGCGACACCGGCGTTTCAGGCCAGATCGCTGACTACCTGAAGTCCGCCAAGGCACACAAAGCCGACCCGAAGGCGCTGTATTTCATTTTCATCTCGGCCAACGACTTTTTTGAATGGGCCGACTTCTCGCACCCAGAGTCGGTTGCCGTACTCAGCCAGAACAGCGTGGCAAATATTCAGAAAGCCACCGAGACACTGATTACAGCGGGCGCAAAACACGTGATGGTAGTGGGCACCACGGATTTGAGTCATGTGCCAGCCGTGGTGCAGGGCAATCAAGTCGAGAACGCGAAAAACTACCAGCAGGTACTGGAACAAAAACTGCCGGTTGTGCTGAGCACATTGGCTAAGGCGCATCAGGTCAGCATCAGCTACTTCGACCACGTGGCGTTCAGCGACAAGCTGCGCGCAGCTCCCCAGGTGGCGGGGTTGAAAGACCTGGATACGCCCTGCCAACACACCTATCCGGACGTGAAGCCGGTGTGTGAAAACCCGGATGCGCATTACTACTGGGATGAATGGCATCCGACGCGCAAGGTGCATGCGCTGGCAGCACAGGCGATGCTTGAAACGTTGAAGGCCGGCCAGTGATTACCCAGGTGACGCCGTCCTACTGAGTCAAGGCGAACACCCACCGATAACCGCTTCTCTTCTGAACGAATCGGGAGAGCCCCCGGTGCTTTTGTCGGTGACATCCACCACGCAGCCACTCACCGGCACGGACTGGACGACTTGATAAGTCGCACCAACGGCAGGGATAAAACTGACCAGGTTTGCGCAACTGCGAAGAGCGTTGGCGCCCTCCTTGTTGGCGCCACCGCTGCTCATGACATTCACGTAGATCCAATTAGACATCACCGCACACTGGTCGCCTGCCGATACTGGCGCGGCGTAAACCCGGTCAACGCCTTGAACTGCCGGGTAAACGCACTGTGGTCGGTATACCCGCACTGCAACGCCACCTCAGTGATCGGCAGCTCGGTATGCAGCAGCCGGTGCGCATGTTCCAGGCGTACCTTCTGGATCATCTGGCGCGGTGTCAGGTGGAACACGCGCTTGCAGTAGCGCTCCAGTTGCGCCACGGAAATCCCGGCGATCCGCGTCAGTTCACCCAACGTGACCCGCCGATTGAAATGCGCCCGGATGTGCTCGTCCACCGCCGCCAGCCGTTGATAGGCCGGGTGGGTTTCGCTGGCGGTTTGCAGGTCGACCGAGATGCCCGCCAGGCCGATGATTGCAGCGTCGCGGCTGTACAGCGGCCATTTGTGGGTCAGGCACCAACCCGGCTCGCGGGTACCGTAGAGGTGCAATTCCAGCTGGTCTTCGAGGACAAATCCCTGCTCCAGCACCCGCCGATCCTGCTCGGTATAGCCGGGCCCCAACTGCGCGGGAAATACCTCGGCGCTGGTTTTTCCCAACAGCGGTTGCAAGTCCTTCAAGCCGCACCGCTGCACCAGGGTGCGGTTGGCCAATACGTAGCGCGCCTGCACGTCCTTGATAAAGATCGCGGCATTGGGAATCACGTCCAGCATCGGCAACAGCAACCCCACGCCGGCCAGTAATTCTTCGATGGTCTGTGGACGATTCGACTCGCTCCCTTGGCATAGGGTCGCGAACGCGCTCTGCATCATGACGCTCTCTCCTGCATTTTGCGGACAGGCCAGGCGCCCGGCGGGCGGTGCCTGGCGAGCAGATTGCCGCATGGCGGTGGCCCTGTCGAGCACTCGCAATTGTGCTGATTTCGTCATCGCAGCCTGCGCAAAACATCAATCGCGGCGCCGTTGATGGGTTCACTGTATGGCCACTGCATGCCTATCCAATAACCCACAAGAAGGCGCCGCCATGTCAGCCCAAGGCAAGTTCAAGAAACAGCTTTCATTGATCGACCTCACCTTTATCGGACTGGGAGCGATCTTCGGTTCGGGCTGGCTGTTCGCGGCCAGTCACGTCTCCGCCATCGCCGGGCCGGCGGGGATTTTTTCCTGGTTGCTGGGCGGCTTCGCCGTGTTGCTGCTGGGCATTGTGTACTGCGAACTGGGGGCGGCATTGCCCCGCGCCGGCGGTGTGGTGCGCTACCCGGTTTATTCCCACGGCCCGCTGCTGGGCTACCTGATGGGCTTTATCACGCTGATCGCGTTTTCAAGCCTGGTGGCAATTGAAGTGGTCGCCTCGCGCCAATACGCCGCGGCGTGGTTTCCCGAGTTGACGCAGGCGGGTTCCAGCAACCCCACCGTCCTCGGCTGGTTCGTGCAGTTTGCGCTGCTCTCGCTGTTTTTCGCCCTCAACTACCGCAGCGTGAAGACCTTCGCCATGGCCAATAACCTGGTCAGCGTGTTCAAGTTCATCGTGCCGCTGCTGGTGATCGGCGTGCTGTTCACCTTTTTCAAGCCGGAGAATTTCCACGCCCAGGGCTTCGCGCCGTTCGGCCTGTCGGGGATTGAAATGGCCGTGTCTGCCGGCGGGGTGATTTTCGCCTACCTGGGTCTGACGCCGATCATCTCGGTGGCCAGCGAAGTGAAGAACCCGCAACGCACCATTCCAATTGCACTGATCCTGTCGGTGCTGCTCTCCACTGCAATCTACGTGCTGTTGCAGACCGCTTTCCTCGGCGGCATTCCCACCGAAATGCTCGCCAACGGCTGGGCCGGCGTCGCCAAGGAACTGGCCCTGCCGTACCGCGACATCGCGCTCGCCCTGGGTGTGGGCTGGCTGGCGTACCTGGTAGTCGCCGACGCCGTGATCTCCCCCAGCGGCTGCGGCAATATCTACATGAACGCCACGCCACGGGTGATCTACGGCTGGGCGCAAACCGGAACCTTCTTCAAGATCTTCACCCGCATCGATGAAAAGTCCGGCATCCCGCGCCCGGCGCTGTGGCTGACCTTTGGCCTGTCGGTGTTCTGGACCCTGCCCTTCCCGTCGTGGGAAGCGCTGATCAACGTGGTGTCCGCCGCGCTGGTCTTGAGCTACGCCGTGGCGCCGGTATCCGTGGCCGCCCTGCGCCGCAATGCACCTGACCTGCCGCGCCCGTTCCGGGTCAAGTGGATGGGCTTGCTCGGCCCGCTGTCGTTCATCATCGCCGCGCTGATCGTCTACTGGTCCGGCTGGAGCACCGTGTCATGGCTGCTCGGCCTGCAAATCCTGATGTTCGTGGTGTACCTGCTGTGCGGCCGTTTTGTGCCGACCCTGCACCTGAGCCTGGGCCGCCAGGTTCGCTCCTCCGCCTGGCTGATCGGCTTCTACGCCGTGACCATCATCCTGTCGAAACTCGGCAGCTTCGGTGGCCTGGGCATCCTCGGCCATCCCTTCGACACCGTGGTCGTCGCCGCTTGCGCGCTGGGGATTTATTACTGGGGCGCGGCCACCGGCGTGCCGGCGCACCTGGTTCGCCTGGAAACCGAAGACGACGAAAGCGAAGCCCCTGAGCCCGATATCGGCCGGGCACAGCTGGCTTCCTGAGCCTCAGCCAACCACTGGATGGATTGTTCTATGAAACGAGTGCACATCATTGATTCCCACACCGGCGGCGAGCCCACGCGCCTGGTGATGACGGGGTTTCCCACGCTGGCCGGCGAGACCATGGTCGACAAGCTCGACGACCTGCGCACCCGGCATGACCAATGGCGCAGGGCGTGCCTGCTGGAGCCCCGTGGCAACGATGTTCTGGTGGGCGCGCTGTATTGCGCGCCGGTCTCGGCCGATGCCACCTGCGGCGTGATTTTCTTCAATAACGCCGGCTACCTCGGCATGTGCGGCCACGGCACCATCGGCCTGGTTGCCTCGTTGCACCACTTGGGGCAGATCGCGCCGGGGGTGCACAAGATCGACACGCCGGTCGGCCCGGTCAGCGCCACGTTGCACGCCGACGGCGCGGTCACGTTGCGCAATGTGCCCGCCTATCGCTATCGCCAGCATGTCTCGGTGCAAGTGCCTGGACATGGCTTGGTCTACGGCGATATCGCCTGGGGCGGCAATTGGTTCTTCCTGGTTTCCGATCATGGCCAAGCGCTGGAAATGAACAACGTCGAAGCCCTGACCGACTACACCTGGACAATGCTCAAGGCCCTCGAAGCCCAGGGCATCCACGGCGAAGACGGCGCCCTGATCGACCATATCGAACTGTTCGCCGACGACCCCCAGGCCGACAGCCGCAACTTTGTCATGTGCCCAGGCAAGGCCTACGACCGCTCGCCCTGCGGCACCGGCACCAGCGCCAAGCTCGCATGCCTGGCGGCCGACGGGAAACTCGCCGCCGGTGAGCCGTGGATACAAGCCAGCATCACCGGCAGCCAATTCGAAGGCAGCTATGAATGGGAGGGCGAACGTGTGCGCCCTTCCATCACCGGCCGCGCCTACATGACCGCCGACAGCACCTTGCTGATCGACGAACAGGACCCCTTCGCGTGGGGCATCTGAACCGCCCCCGCCCCTTCAATCAAACTGGAGCTGAAACAATGAATACCACTATCTTCACCGGTTGCATCCCCGCATTGATGACGCCGTGCACCGCCCAGCGCAAACCGGACTTTGACGCACTGGTCGCCAAGGGCCGCGAACTGATCGATATCGGCATGAGCGCGGTGGTGTACTGCGGCTCCATGGGCGACTGGCCGTTGCTGACCGAGGCCGAGCGCCAGGAAGGCGTGGCGCGCCTGGTGGCCGCCGGTGTGCCGACCATCGTCGGCACCGGCGCGGTCAACAGCCGTGAAGCCGTGGCCCATGCAGCGCATGCGGCGAAGGTCGGCGCCCATGGTTTGATGGTCATCCCGCGGGTGCTGTCCCGTGGCGCATCGGCGACGGCGCAAAAGGATCACTTTGCAGCCATCCTCAAGGCGGCGCCAAACCTGCCGGCGGTGATCTACAACAGCCCTTACTACGGCTTCGCCACCCGCGCCGACCTGTTCTTCGAACTGCGTCGCGAGTACCCGAACCTGATCGGCTTCAAGGAATTCGGCGGTGCTGCAGACCTGCGCTACGCGGCCGAACACATCACCTCCAAGGACGATGACGTGACCTTGATGGTCGGCGTGGATACCCAAGTGGTGCACGGCTTCGTCAACTGCAACGCCACCGGCGCAATCACCGGCATCGGCAATGCACTGCCACGGGAAGTCCTGCAACTGGTGGCCCTGAGCAAGAAAGCCGCCAAGGGCGACGCCACTGCACGTCGCCAGGCGCGGGAGTTGGAGTCGGCGCTGGCGGTGCTGTCGTCCTTCGACGAAGGCTGCGACCTGGTGCTGTTCTACAAACATCTGATGGTGCTCAACGGCGACAAGGAATACACCCTGCACTTCAACGAGACCGATGCCCTCAGCGATGCCCAGCGTCGTTATGCAGAGAACCAGTACGCGCTGTTCCGCCAGTGGTACGCCAACTGGTCGGCCGAGCAGAACGTCGCTTAACACTATTCAAGGCAGCAAAAATCAAATGTGGGAGCTGTCGAGCTCCGGCGAGGCTGCGATGGGATCACTGCGGTGTACCTGCCAGACCGCAGCGCCTGCATCGCAGCCTCGCTGGGGCTCGACAGCTCCCACAGTGGATTCTCTTCGCCAAGCCAATCTTTACTTTCCAGGACTACGCCATGACTCTGACGGGCACCATGCTGATTGGTCAGCACTCCATTCCAGGCAGCCGCGAGGCCATCCGGGCGATCAATCCTGCCACCAACCTTGCGCTGGAACCCGCCTACGCCGGCGGCACCGCCGAACATGTCGAACACGCCTGTGCGTTGGCCTGGAGCGCCTTCGATAACTATCGCGAAACGCCGTTGGCGGCTCGCGCCGAATTCCTTGAAACCATCGCCAACGAAATCGAAGCCCTGGGCGATGAACTGATTGAACGGGCGATGGCCGAGACCGGCCTGCCCCGCCCACGCATCCAGGGCGAACGCGGGCGCACCTGCCAGCAATTGCGCACCTTTGCCCGCACCGTGCGCGCGGGTGAATGGCTGGATGTGCGGGTGGATACTGCACAACCGGAACGCCAGCCGCTGCCTCGCTCGGACCTGCGTCAACGCCACGTACCGCTGGGGCCGGTGGCCGTGTTCGGCGCGAGCAATTTTCCGCTGGCATTCTCGGTGGCGGGCGGTGATACCGCGTCGGCACTGGCGGCCGGTTGCCCGGTGATCGTGAAGGCACACGGCGCGCATCCTGGCACCAGCGAACTGGTGGGCCGCGCGGTGGCCCGGGCCGTTCAGCAATGTGGCCTGCCTGAGGGTGTGTTTTCGCTGTTGTATGGCTCGGGCCGCGAGGTCGGTATCGCGCTGGTCTGCGATCCGCGCATCAAGGCCGTGGGTTTCACCGGCTCGCGCAGCGGCGGTATTGCCTTGTGCCAGGCGGCCCAGGCGCGCCCCGAGCCGATCCCGATGTATGCAGAGATGAGCTCGATCAATCCGGTCTACCTGTTTCCCGCTGCGTTGAGCGCACGCGGTGAAGCATTGGCACAAGGTTTTGTCGCGTCCCTGACCCAGGGTGCCGGCCAGTTCTGCACCAACCCCGGGCTGGTGATTGCCGTTGCAGGGCAAGCGCTGGACCACTTCGTCGGCACGGCTGCCAACCTGCTTCAACACAGCACTGCCCAGACCATGCTGACACCGGGGATCTTCAAGGCTTACGAAGACGGCGTCAGCGCCCTGACCCGGCATGCTCAGCTCGCAGGTACCGGTCTGCCGGCAGAAGGGCCGAACCAGGGACAGGCCCATTTGTTCGTGACCCAGGCCCGGGACTTTCTCGCCAATCACAGCCTGCAAGCCGAGATATTCGGCGCCACGTCATTGATCGTGCAATGTGCCAACGTCGATGAGGTCCGCCAGGTCAGCGAACACCTGGAGGGCCAACTGACCGCAACCCTGCATCTGGATGACGACGACCTGGCAACTGCCCGCGCGCTGCTGCCGACCCTGGAACGCAAGGCCGGCCGCCTGCTGGTCAACGGCTGGCCGACCGGCGTTGAAGTGTGTGATGCGATGGTGCACGGCGGACCATTCCCGGCCACCTCGGACTCACGCACCACCTCGGTGGGCACCGCCGCGATCCTGCGATTCCTGCGGCCGGTGTGCTACCAGGATTTCCCGGATAGCTTGCTGCCGACGGCCCTGCAACACGGCAACCCATTGCTGCTGCGGCGCTTGCTCGACGGTCAGAGGGAAGCCTAGAACATGTCCGATAACGTCATGCCAGACGTCGCCGTAGTGGGCGCCGGCATCATCGGCGTCGCCTGCGCGCTGCAACTGGCGCGCCAGGGCCGGCGGGTGGTCATCATCGATCAGCAGGAACCCGGCCACGGCGCCTCGTTCGGCAATGCCGGCCACCTGGCGACCGAGCAAGTGTTCCCCATCGCGGATGCGTCGATCCTGACGCGTTTGCCCGCCATGCTCATGGACCCGATGGGCCCGCTGCGCCTGGACTGGAAATACCTGCCGCGTGCACTGCCGTGGTTTACCCGGCTGCTGCTGAACCTGCGCCCGGCGCCCTTCCAGCGCACCGTCGCCGGGATCCGCGCGCTCAATGAAGGCAGCCTGGGCGCCTGGCACCGGCTGCTGGGCAGCATCGAGCGCCCGCACCTGATGCGCGAAGACGGCTCGTTGCTGGTCTTCGAGCGCGCCGAGTCGCGACAGGCCATTGATGCATTGCAGGCACGCATGAGTCAGCAGGAAGTGCCGGTGGACCACTGGCACGCCAGCGGGGTGCAGGACGCGGCGCCACAACTCAGCAAAGGGATTCAGGGCGGGTTGTTCTTTCCTCGCACCGGGCATTTTCTCGATCCCTATGGGGTGGTTTGCGAGCTGATGGAAGCGGCCAAGGCCAGCGGGGTGCAATTTCTCAAGCGCCAGGTCGTGGGCGGGAAGCTGGACGAGCACGGTGTTTCATTGCGGACCGACCAAGGCACCGTGGCCGCGCGCCAGGTGTTGATCGCATGCGGTGCGCACTCAGCCAGCCTGACCGGCGCACTGACTGGCAAAAAGGTCCCGCTGGATACAGAGCGCGGCTATCACCTGATGTTGCCCCATGAGCATGGACGGTTGCCGTTTGCGGTCACGTCATTGGAGCGCAAGTTCATCATGACGCCCATGGACGGCGGATTGCGGCTGGCAGGTACCGTGGAGTTCGCCGGCCTTGATCGCCCACCGAACATGGAACGCGCGTGGCAGTTGCATCGACTGAGCCAGGGGCTGTTTCGTCGTGACTTGAGTGCCGAGGACGCGACGCCGTGGATGGGGTTTCGCCCTTCCCTGCCGGACTCGCTGCCGATTATCGACAAGGTGTGCGAGGGCAAGGTGCTGCTTGCCTTTGGGCATCAGCATCTGGGCCTGACGCAGGCTGCGGTGACGGCGGAGTTGATTGCACGGCTGGCATCGCCTGCGGCCGCGTCCAACGAGCTGCCGGCACTTGGGCCCTACCGGCTGGATCGTTTCTGAGATCATCGGAAACGTCTTGCTACTGTTTCGCACTTTCGGCGATACAAGGCAGGTCATTATCGTGCATGACCTTACGGTTACGCTCCGTTGAGAACCTGCCTTGAACAACCACACCTGTATGCAGCACCGTCCATCGATGCGCAGAACGCTCCGAAGCGTTGCTTGCGGCATGCTCGCCCTATTGCTCTGCACGACAGCCCTCGCAGAACCGGGCATGCCGCTTGGCCAGAAATCATTCGAAGCGTATCGCGCCGCTACCTTGCAATGGCTGCGGGACCATCGTGATTTCCAGGGCACCGACAAGGATGCCGAACTCAACTGGAACGCCCCGCAGGAATGGCGCCCGGCGGGTGCCCCCAAGCGCGGGATCATTCTCGTGCATGGCCTGGGCGACTCACCCTGGTCTTTCCACGATATCGGCAGCGCACTGGCCGCCCGCGGCTTCCTGGTCAGGACCGTGCTGCTGCCCGGCCACGGCACGCAACCGGCCGACATGCTGCAGGTGCGCATGGAAGACTGGCGCCGGGTGGTCGACGAACAGGCTGCGATCCTTCGCGCAGAGGTGGGAGAAATCTACCTCGGCGGCTTTTCCACCGGCGCCAACCTGGTACTCGACTACGCCTACAAACACGACGACGTCGCGGGGCTGCTGCTGTTCTCTCCCGCGTTCCAGTCCAGCATGACCTACGACTGGCTGACACCCCTGATCAGTTGGGCGCGCCCCTGGCTGCTGGCGCCAGACGCCAGCCGGCCACAACAGAGCCTGGTGCGCTACATGACAGTGCCCACCAACGGTTTTGCCCAGTTCTACCGCAGCAGCCGGCTAGCCCGCCAGGACCTGGAGCGGCGCCCCTATGACAAGCCGGTATTCATTGCCGTCGCAGCCCACGACTCAGTACTCGATACGCACTACGTGCTGGAGACCTTCCAGCAACGCTTCAGCAACCCCCATAGCCGCCTCGCCTGGTACGGCACATTGCCAGAGAGCGCCTGGGATACCCGCCGTGTAAAAGCGCGTACCGACTACCTGCCGGAGTTGCGGATCAGCCAGTTCTCCCACATGGGGTTGCTGTTCTCACCCGACAACGCTCTGTATGGCGAACAGGGCAGCCTGCGGTTTTGCTGGAACGGCCAGACGGACGACGCAACCCGCGCCTGCGAACAGGGGGCCGACGTGTGGTATTCGGACTGGGGCTACCGTGAGCCGGGCAAGATGCACGCGCGGTTGACGTTCAATCCGTATTTCACCTGGCAGCTTGGGGTGATTGACGAGGTCCTGGGCAGGCAGGACCTGGCGAGTCATTAAACGGCAAATCCGGTAAACCGCGTTTATCCCGCGACGCCCAGGATCGGCAGCGCCAGGTACAACTTGATCACGATCGCATTGGTGATATCGATGAAAAAGGCGCCCACCATCGGCACCACCAGAAATGCAATCTGCGATGGCCCGAAACGCTGGGTCACCGCCTGCATGTTCGCAATGGCAGTTGGCGTGGCACCGAGCCCGAAACCGCAGTGCCCCGCCGCCAGGACCGCCGCGTCATAGTTGCTCCCCATCACCCGGAACGTCACGAAAATCGCAAACAGCGCCATCATCAACGCCTGCGCAGCCAGCAGGATGAAAATCGGCAGGGCCAGCGCGGCGAGGTCCCAGAGCTTGAGCGACATCAATGCAATCGCCAGGAACAACGACAGGCTGACATTCCCTAGCACCGAGACTTCGCGCTCGAATACCTGGTGCCAGCCCAGCGCCGACAGGCCATTACGCAACACCACACCGACAAACAAGACACACACAAACGTCGGCAGCTCAAAGGCCGTGCCCTGGATAAAACCGCTGAGGAACGTGCCCACTTGCAGGCTGATGGCGAGCAGCGCCAGGGTCTCGATAAACGAGAAGGAGGTGATCATGCGCTCTTGATTCGGCTGCTCGAATCCTTTTGGCCCTCGCGGTTGTACCGGCGCCAGGGCGGGCGTCTGGACGCGCTTGATCAGCAGGCGAGCGACCGGGCCGCCAATCAGGCCGCCGAGCACCAGGCCAAAGGTCGCGGAAGCAATGGCCAGTTCGGACGCCGACGCCACGCCATACTTCTCGCTGAACACCGCGCCCCAGGCCGCGCCGGTCCCGTGCCCACCCGACAGCGTAATGGAGCCCGCCAACAACCCCATCAACGGATCGAGCCCCAGCGCCTTGGCCAGCGCAATCCCCATCGCGTTCTGGACCACCAGGAGCGCCGTCACCACCAGCAGGAAAATCCCCAGCACCCGCCCGCCTTTCTTCAGACTGGCGAAATCCGCATTCAAACCAATGGTGGCAAAGAAAGCCAACATCAGTGGCGTCTGCAGCGACGAATCAAACCGGACCTCAATGCCAGCGAGCATACGCAGGACCAGAAGCAGCACCGCCACCACTAAACCACCGGCCACCGGCTCCGGAATATTGTAAGTGCGCAGGAAACCGACTCGAGCGACCAGCCCGCGCCCGAGTAAAAGCACCAGGGAGGCGGCGACCAGCGTTGAATAGAAGTCGAGTTGAAGCATGGGGCAGCTCTCTGTAGTTATTTATGACGAATCGGGGCAGGCCTATCGATCCTTCGGAACAACACAGGAAGAGTAGTAGTACGACGCCATCTTTAACCTCGGAAAAGTCCTAACGTTGCCGAACGGAATCCCCAGGACGTTCAGGCAAAAGACTTGCGAAGCGCAATCTGAAGGGGCACGACGAGAAAATCGAGTGCATGACAAGGGCTGCAGAACTGCGTCTGGACGGGCGCTTTACAGGTTCCGCGGCATCCTGCCGACTCAGCGCCCATTCGAATCTGCCCTACCTGGCCGTGCTTCTGTGTTGGCCAATGATTACCAAGGGACAATTGCGGCCGCTCTGTTGCTGGGCGTCGCAACGGCGCTGGCCGCGAACCTATACCCTGGGAATAAATATTCCCAATAAAAAAGCCCGCTCAATGCGGGCCTTTTTTTCCATGATTATCCGGAAAAAGGTATGGGTTCAACCATATAGCAATCAACGCAGTCTGAAGTGATGACGTTATCCAGGATCAGAGGGGATTCGGTCGCAGGTCGAAGGAACCCGGTACGAATAGACGCTGTATAGACCCCAACGTTTACTGTATTGAGGCGAGCCCTTGCGTTAATCGACACACAATCAATGCTGTAATTCATCCCCATCCCCAAGCCGCAATTTTCACCACCTGAATTAATCACGCGGGTAGAGTCCTGCCCCTCGATGACGACACCCCAGGCGGTCTGTTCAGGATCGACACCTGGCTCTGTAGCCGTGCAATAACTATCAAGAATGGTGTTGTACTCACCACCGTTGTCCAGCAGCAGCATGCAGCGCCCAGTCCAGTCGACCGACGTGATGTTCTCGATCACACAGTGTTGTGCGTAGTGCAGATGCAGCCCTACCGCAGCGTCCCCGGTGAACTCAAGGTTGCGGATGTACACGTTTTTAATCGGGTCACATAAAGCCACGATTGCGCCCTGAGGATGATCACGTTTGATTACGCGATTAACAATCAATGAGTTAGCCAGCACATAAATAACCTGGCGAACCTCCAGCGGGCCGTCGAGTGGCATCGGGTAGTTTGCAAAATCGGTTGAAGCATCCGAGATGACGATCCAGGAACCGTTTGTGTACGGAGTGGTATCAGCCACGGAGATTTCGGTCGTATTGACGTAGGCCGGCGCGGTCAGATAACTGCCCGGGCGAACATTACCCTGGTAGTCGATGGCGGCATAACTCGGATCTGTTGGGTCCAGCGGGTTACGACCGATCCCTGAAACGTCGATAGTGACCTTATCGATCCCTGGTGCTGGCTCGATGATCTGCCCACTGTAGGGCCAATTGTCATCACGGTTTAGCAGGACTGTTGTCCCGATCGGGCAGTCAGTGCCATTGATTTGAATCCAGCGGTATCCGGCCTTCATCACCGACTGGAGTTGAGGGCCGTTATCCGCAGAGGGATCCGGCGTAAAAACATAAGGGGTATCGCTGTAAATTGACATATGACTTCTCCTGATTTCCCATGGCCATTTTTTGGCGAAACAACTGTACATATATACAGCTAAAAATCCTACAAAAGCAGTATTCTCTAGCTCACTTTATTGCCCACCGACACCGCCATACGCATCACACGCGCCGGACGCGTGATCACTCCGTTGTCGCGTTCAGTGAGGCTGATCGGAGACGGGAAAAGAAGATGCCGAAGCACGCTCGAAAGAAGCACAACGGGATAAATCGACAAGCCAGGGAGGGACGCCGAATTGTCATTTTGAGGAGGTAGGTTGCAAAGGCTTCGCACATCGCAACAAAAAAGGGCCCACCTTTCGGTGAGCCCTTCCAGACCGCCCAGGAGAGCGGATTTTGTTTGGTCGGCGCCATTGGACTCGAGCCAGCGACCCCCACCATTTGAAGGTGATCCCGAGAAATATGTAACCGATTGATCCACAGGGGAAAATTCTCCCTTTTGAAGGCTACGAATTTGCCGTTTCACCCTATAAGAATCAATAACTTAGGGTTGTATATTCCTACAGTAGTCATCCACTCCCAGTGTCCTGCCAACCGAACAACTCGAAATACTCTCGCTACGCCGAAACACGTCTACAATTTCAGCAATTCGAACGGATCTTCGATTACCGCAATACAAAGGAACCATCATGCCACTTATCAATTTTCGATCACGTTTCGCGCTTTCGGCAAGCTTGCCATGACAAGTTAACTATTCTGGCGCGCAGATGGGCGGCATGACGCTGCCTCAAAAGGCGCTCAAGACAATAAAGAATGCATGAAGTGTGCCTTTTTAAGTTTTGTTACTACAGGGATAGTCGAACATGCTTTTGTTTTTAT
The DNA here is from genome assembly GCF_013385455.1 of Pseudomonas sp. G1002. Lineage (NCBI taxonomy): Bacteria > Pseudomonadati > Pseudomonadota > Gammaproteobacteria > Pseudomonadales > Pseudomonadaceae > Pseudomonas > Pseudomonas sp. G1002. The sequence goes on along the minus strand of NZ_JACAPY010000015.1, from coordinate 34,323 downwards.
CAGCTGTTTTACTGTGCATTCCACTAAGAATATTCGTGCCTGCTCTTGGCGTTGAAATTGCCCCATCTGACTTGCTATGCCTACTTATCCTCCCTTACATACTAATCATTCACCACAAGATAAATAAGTGGCTGCTACTCAGCATAATTTTCTCTTTCATCTCACTAATATACATACAATTATTTATCCAGCCGGGAAACATCGCCAGATCTATTTTCTCCATAGCGTTTTTCTTCAAGCCATACCTGGTCTATTTGCTGGGTAGAAATATTGGAGAGTCAAGCATTCACCCTGACAGGTTCAACAAGACATTAATCTATCTACTCACGGCAACCGCGCTTGCAGCAACGGTTGACGCGATTTTCATGAAGGGCCACGTTACTATATTTACTGAATTTGAGCGTATCCCAGGCGAAGTCATTTACGGTGCCGTCTTCGACCCTACATTTTTCGGTATGAAATTTCATGGTAGCAATGGAATAAATGGAATAGCTGTATTTTTTTCGACGGCATTCATGATTTGTCTAGCGCTAGGCGTAATCATGAAACCCAAAAAAAGCATACGGATTATTTCCTACACTGGAATGTTGTGCAGCTTGATACTCGTCCTAGGCAGTGGATCTAGACAAGCTGCATTTGGTTTAATCGTTAGTTGCGCATGTTGCTTCTTCGCGGGAAAAATGACAGTCGGCAGGATATTTAGAGCTGCTCTATACATCACGCTTGCCATCGTTACATCTGCAACCATAATAGCGATTTTTTCAGACTACTTTATTGAGTTATTCGCCAAAATACTTTTGATGACAGACAATATCTACTCTGGAAATTGGGATGGGGTTTCATCAGGAAGATTAGGCCTGTACATGATAATTATTGATGACTTAATAAGCAGCCCGATATTCGGTACTGGCTTTGGTGGCTATGGGCTTTTTAACTCTGAGCTTGGCTACTTCGATAATGATGTGAGCACCTCAGGTTATACGCCGCACAATCAATATTTAGGTGCCATTTGGAAAATGGGAGGTCTTGCTGGATTGTTCTATCTGATATTTCTGTGGAGCATCGTAAAACCTTTCTTCAAAACCCCTCAAAAAGATGAATTTCAAAAGAGATTTTACATTGCAATGATGGCAATGGTCATACCATTCTTTACTGTATTCAATGTATTTCAAGATGGTCTGTCTTCCCCATCTACAGGCCCTATATTTCTGCTGATACTGGGTTTCTACTGGCGACGCGCATTCAACTTAAGCTCAAAAAATAATTCAACAATGCCTGCCCAACCTCACGCTGCATTCCATCCGGTCAATTAAATAAAAAGCATAAGCCGCACTAGGCATAAGTATCGTTTTTTTAGCGCCTCGCGAGAGGAAATGATCGCCAGTCCTAGGGAAGCCTTCGGGTTGGGGGCAAGAGAAAGCCATTCAGGGAATATTTCTTGAGCGAAGAAGGCAGAGAGCGCTCTGAAGAGACCGCAGATCGAACTCGGCGAATTGAAGCGGGCGTCCACGGAGCCCGGCATTCTCAGCATGAAGCTTGCTGCCGACCAACGCGACTACCTGCTCAGGGAGAACCAGCAACTGCTGACGGAGCTAAAGAAATTCACAACATAGGCAGAATGACACCAGCTTTTGGCTTTACGAGTGCAATCTGTATAGAATTCGCCACAAAATCGAAACATGTCAGAAATAAAAAGGAAAAATCATGCAACGGATCGCTTTTGCGAACGCCTTACGCGGTATCGCAGCCATCTGTGTGGTCATTGCCCACTACATCCTGATGTTCAACTATCTCCGCGGTGAATTCGGCGGCCTTCCGGCACTTGCGGAGAACCCGTTTCCAGGCATGATGATCAGCGTCTTCAACCCGCTCGACAATTTGAACATGGGTGCGTTCGGTGTTGCTTTGTTCTTCCTGATCAGTGGCCTGGTGATTCCAATCTCAGTCGCCAGCCTGCAAGGCAAGCAGCTCGCAAAAACGAAGTTTGTCATAGGTCGGTTGTTCAGGATCTGGCCTACCTACATTGTCGGGCTGCTGATCACGCTTGGTGCGCTGGAGGCTGCTGCGGGCTACATGGGTTACACAACCTCATACACTGCACCACAAGTACTGATGCAGATGTCGTTGTTCCGTGACTGGTTCGGCAGCTCGACACCGTTGGACGGGGTTGTATGGACGCTTGAAGTGGAAATCAAGTTTTACCTGGTGGTACTTCTGTGTTGGTCGATGATTGGCAGGGGCAAGCTCTTTCCTCTATTCGCCCTGGGTATCGCAACCATCCTGGCCGCGAACCTCTATCCGGGGAATATCTACCAAACGGGACCGCTTGCCGCCTTTGTTTACCCGATCAAATACATCTTCTTCATGCTGATCGGCGTGGCGTTTAATTATCACTTCCGAGGCCTGCTGAGTCTTGAACGGCTGTTTGCCATTTCCGCAGGAATGCTTTGCGTTTTCGGTTACAGCTGTATCACAGAGGGGTGGCAGATCGAGGTTATCGTTTCCTACTGTGCCGCCTTTGCACTGTTCACATCCTTCTACCTACTGGCCCAGGACTGGAGTGGCGGCCCGGTGTTCGACTTCCTGGCGAATATCAGCTACCCCCTGTATGCATGCCATGGTGCCTTTGGCATCGTAGGAATGCGCATCATGATCGACCAAGGTATCAGCGAAATTCCGGCATTGATTATTCAAACAGCTATAACGATCCTGTTATCTTGGTTGATACACAAGGCCATCGAAAACCCGACACATCTCCTTGGCAAGAAGATCGCGAGGTCACTCGACGATCCTAAAAACCTGCAGCACGTTCCGCTGTAACATGAAAAAGCCCGCAAAAAGCGGGCTTTTTAATGCCTGTTTTTAGGAAAACGGCTGTGGATTAACGATGTAACAATCGACGCTATCATCACTGATGTATGTGTTCAGGGCGAGCGGGCTGCCTACTTTTGGCCTCAAGAATCCGCTACGGATAGATGCAAACGTTACAGCGGCGTTCACCGTATTCAGCCTGGCCCGGGTGTTTACGAACACGGTGTCAATGCTATAGGTCATCGCCGCACCGTTGCCGCACCGCTCGCCGCCAGAGTTAACTATTTTGGTCGAGTCCTGCCCCTCCACCACCACACCCCAGGCATTTTGCTCAGGGCCTACGCCTGCTTCGGTACCGGTACAGTAGCTATTCAGGATCAGGTTGTTCTCACCGCCGTTGTCGAGCAACAGCATGCATCGACCTCTCCAATCCACCGACGTAATGTTTTCAAGTACGCACTGCTGCGCGTAGTGCATATGCAGGCCGACGGTGGCGTTACCGGTGAACTCAAGGTTGCGGATGTATACGTTTTGGATCGGCGTGCACTTGGCGACAATGGCGCCCAGCGGGTGTTCACGCTTGATCACGCGGTTGATGATCAACGATCCAGCCAGAACAAAGATGACCTGGCGGACTTCCATAGGGCCATCGAGTGGCAGCGGCATATTGGGGAAATCAGTCGACGCGTCAGAAATAACGATCCAGTCGCCGTTGGTGTACTTCGATGAGTCACCGACAAAAATCTGGGTGGTATTCACATGCGCGATGGCGGTCAGGTAGCTGGCCGGAAGCACGTTGCCCTGATAGTCGATAGCCGCATAGCTAGGGTTAGACGGCTGATCCGGGTGTCTGCCCACGCCTGTGCAGTCGATTGTCACCTTGTCGATGCCAGGTGCTGGCTCAATGATCTGCCCGCTATACGGCCATTTGTCGTCACGATTCAGAAGAACGGTGGTGCCGATTGGGCATTCGGTACCGTTGATTTGGAGCCAACGGTAACCGGCTTTCAACAGCGCTTGGATCCGTGGCCCATTATCATTCTCAGGGTCCGGGGTGAAGACGTAAGGGGTATCTCTGTAAATCGGCATGAACTCTCTCTAAATTCTTTTATTGGCGCCAAATCGGCACCGACTAACTGTACATCCATACAGTTATTTTATAAAGGTCTTGCGCAAGCAATTGATAATATTGTTTTTTATCTTGCCTTCTGTGAGAAAGAATCTCTGTCCTGTCAAGACCTACCGTTTATACATTTGATCGCAATCAACGAGCAATCGCTCCGGCGTACGCCTGCCAAGCCGCAGCGCGGTCACGGCGTTCCCCCATTCGTCGGTGATGGCGATAATTCGTTGAGCATGCGCTGAGTAACGTTTGGCTCTACGGACTGCATGAAATCCTGTGGTCGCTCAGGCAGAAGCGCCGCCCTCAAGATCCCGTTGACCCGCTCTGCCAAAGCATTTTGGTAGCAGTCAGTCATAGCCGCCCGTCATGGAACACCGGATGCCGTGTTTCGCGTGCTGTTCCTGGTACATTCCCAAGCGATACTGGCCGGCTCTGTCCGAGTGATGAACCAGTGGCTGCGCGGTTTGAGCCTGATTCACGGCTCGACGTAACCTGCACTACCGACTCGGTGTGCAGACTTTCATGGACCTGGTAACCACGACCTTTCGCGAAAAAGCATCCGTCACAAGTCTCAGATAGGCCACACCTTCCTGAACGGGCAGCTAGGTGATGTCAGCTACCCGGATTTTTTCCGGACCGATTTGAACAACCTGATCAGGACCCGGTTTAAGTAGGTGCGGATGGCGCAGAAAGCGATGATGACTGTCGGTCGTCTTGTGCTACGCCCGCTGGCGGACCACGCCTTCGGTGCAGGATCGAAAACAGCCGATCTCGCCCCACTTGCAGTTCAAGTTGAGGCTGGCAACGCAGCAAGTGGTGCAGCTTTCGGGTACCCAAACGCGGCCGACGCTGACTTTTTTGTTGAACGAAGTCGGCAACTTTCTGATCCAGAACCAGACGAGTTGCATCGGTGCGATTGCGTTTGCAGTAAGCCTGTCGGCTTATCTCCAAGCACTGGCAAGCCCTGCTGATGCTCAGGTTCTGGATTGGTTTATGCGCGAGGAATTGCCGGGACGCTTTTTTACGACAGAGAGACCGTAGGCGTTTTTCAAGACATCCACGACCGCCTCGAAAAACTGCGCTTTCTGATTGGAAAACGCCAACTGTTCTTCAAGCATCTTTGATGCGTTGCCATGGCGTTAGTGGTCGGTTTCTGTCGGGCACAGACCCCATCCCGGCGAGCCAATCTATGTGCCGGGGCTACACTCTTGCCGACCACGCTTGCGTAACCGCGTCAGAACGGTAGTTTTGCCTTGAATCCGGTAGCGCTCTTGAGCCTATTTACAGCCCAGCTCGCCGTTTCGACTTGGTCGACGACCGACAATTTAAAGGTCAGCGTGTAGTCTCGATGACTACGCCTTTTTCCTGCCTCCATTACGCCCTCCTGGAAATAGATCAGAAGGTGTAGACCTCATTCAGGACGAAACACAGGCAACAAAAAAGGGCTCACCTTTCGGTGAGCCCTTCTAGACCGCCCAGCAGAGCGGATTTTGTTTGGTAGGCGCGATTGGACTCGAACCAACGACCCCCACCATGTCAAGGTGGTGCTCTAACCAACTGAGCTACGTGCCTGCTGTGAGGCGGCATTCTACGGAATTCCCGAGGGGTGTCAACACCTTTTTTGCAGCTAAGCCTATGAATATGCGAATTTTTTATTTGTGGCCAGCACAACGGTATTTTCCGGCGGCTGGCAGCGGATTTTCAACTCAGGTAGGATCGGCGCACTCGTAAAAAATATAAAACAGAGGTTCCAGGATGGCGAACACCCCCTACCCCCAGTCGTATTACGCCGCGTCTGCGAATGCGGTACCTCCTCGCCCAGAGCTGCAAGGTGAAGTCGAAACCGATGTGTGCGTGATTGGCGCCGGTTATACCGGCCTGTCCAGTGCGCTGTTCCTGCTGGAAAACGGCTTTCGCGTGACAGTGCTGGAAGCTGCCAAGGTAGGCTTTGGCGCGTCGGGCCGCAATGGTGGGCAGATCGTCAACAGCTACAGCCGTGATATCGATGTGATCGAGCGCAGTGTCGGCCCCCAGCAGGCGAAATTACTCGGCGACATGGCATTTGAAGGCGGCAGGATCATTCGGGAGCGGGTGGCCAAGTATCAGATCCAGTGCGATCTGAAGGACGGCGGTGTGTTCGCGGCACTGAACAGCAAGCACATGGGCCACCTGGAGTCGCAGAAGCGCCTGTGGGAGCGCTACGGCCACACCCAGCTGGAGTTGCTGGACGAGCGGCGCATTCGCGAGGTGGTCGCCTGTGACAACTATGTGGGCGGCCTGCTCGACATGAGCGGCGGGCACATTCACCCGCTGAACCTGGCGCTGGGCGAGGCGGCAGCCGTGGAGTCCCTGGGCGGCACCATTTATGAGCAGTCGGCGGCGACTCGCATCGAGCGCGGCGCCAATCCGGTGGTGCATACGGCGCACGGCAAGGTCAGGGCCAAGTTCATTATTGTCGCGGGCAACGCCTATCTGGGGAACCTGGTTCCGGAACTGGCGGCCAAGTCGATGCCGTGTGGTACGCAGGTGATTACCACCGCACCACTGGGCGATGAACTGGCGAAGACGCTGCTGCCACAGGATTACTGCGTCGAGGACTGCAATTACCTGCTGGACTACTACCGCCTGACGAGCGACAAGCGCCTGATCTTCGGCGGTGGCGTGGTGTACGGCGCGCGTGACCCGGCGAATATCGAGGCGATCATCCGGCCGAAGATGCTCAAGGCCTTCCCGCAACTCAAGGACGTGAAGATCGACTACGCCTGGACCGGCAATTTCCTGCTGACCTTGTCGCGCCTGCCGCAGGTCGGTCGCCTGGGGGATAACATCTACTACTCCCAGGGCTGTAGCGGCCATGGCGTGACGTATACCCACTTGGCGGGCAAGGTACTGGCGGAAGCGCTGAGAGGCCAGGCAGAACGTTTTGATGCGTTTGCCGGCCTGCCGCACTACCCCTTCCCCGGCGGACAACTGTTGCGCACGCCGTTTGCGGCGCTGGGGGCCTGGTATTACGGGTTGCGGGACAAGCTGGGATTCTGACCCCGGACCACGGGGCTGGCTTGCCGGCCCCTGTACTTGCCGCGCCGGCACCAAATCGCAGACACAAAAAACCCCGGTCTTTCGACCAGGGTCTTTGCTATCGATCCAACCAAGCCAGCGGCTTGCTTTGGCGTCTCAGGGCGTTCAGTGGGCCCTGGAACAGATATGGCGCAGCGGACGGGACTCGAACCCGCGACCCCCGGCGTGACAGGCCGGTATTCTAACCGACTGAACTACCGCTGCGTATCGCTCAGACTGCTGAAGTGTCACCTTCAACCGCCTTCAAACATCTGACTGACCAGCCTTGGCTGTTCAATCTCAAATCTGAAACATCAGACCTGGAAAATATGGCGCAGCGGACGGGACTCGAACCCGCGACCCCCGGCGTGACAGGCCGGTATTCTAACCGACTGAACTACCGCTGCGCGTCGGTGCAACCTTTAACGTTGCGTCTTGCCCTAGGGCAAAACTCTCAAGAAGTGGTGGGTGATGACGGGATCGAACCGCCGACCCTCTGCTTGTAAGGCAGATGCTCTCCCAGCTGAGCTAATCACCCTTTGCTTCGTTGAGGCCGCGAAATTTACGCAGGTAGCGGACCTAAGTCAATAGCCTGCTTGAAGTTTTTCTGAAAAAGACAAAATGGCTTCAGGACCGCGACCCGCCCTACTCGGTGTAAATCATCTTCTTGCTCATGCCGCCGTCGACGACGAACTCTTGCCCGGTGACAAACCCGGCATTGCGCGACAGCAACCACGCCACCATCGCCGCTACGTCTTCCACAGTGCCTACCCTGCCCGCCGGGTGCTGGGCGTGATCCGCATCCGTCAGCGGCTCGGCACGGCGTGCAGCCGGGTCACGGGCATCGATCCAGCCCGGGCTGACGGCATTGACCCGTACTTCCGGCCCGAGGCTGATAGCCAACGCGTGGGTCAGGGCCAGCAAACCGCCCTTGCTCGCCGCATAGGCTTCGGTGTCCGGTTCCGACTGGCGTGCCCGGGTCGACGCCAGGTTGACGATGGCGCCGCCGTGGGCCCGCAGGTAGGGCGCACAGTGCTTGGCCAGCAACATGGGACCACTGAGATTCACCGCCAATACACGATTCCAGTAAGCCAGGTCGAGACTTTCCAGGGTGATGTTGCGCGGGTCGGCCACGGCGGCATTGCACACCAGCGCATCCAGGCGCCCGAACTGGCCAAGCACCTCGGCCACGCCCTGGGCAACCTGCCGCTCATCGGCCACGTCCATGGTAATAAACCAGGCGTTGTCGCCGAGCACCTTGGACACCTTGGAACCGCGCTCACGGTCCAGGTCCGTCAATACCACCTGCCAGCCTTCGCTGATCAACCAGGCGGCAATCCCCAGGCCGATGCCCCGCGCCGCGCCGGTCACCAGCGCGACCCGCCCGTTACTGGCGCTCGCCGCCTCCATGGACCACTCGATCACAGGGCAGCCAACCCACGGGCCAGGTCGGCCTGCAGGTCAGCGACGTCTTCCAGGCCCACCGCAATGCGGATCAGGCTGTCACGAATCCCGGCAGCTTCACGCTCCTGCGGCGCCAGGCGGCCGTGGGAGGTGGTGCTCGGGTGAGTGATAGTGGTCTTGCTGTCACCCAGGTTGGCGGTGATGGAGATCAGGCGAGTCGCATCGATAAAGCGCCAGGCGCCCTCTTTGCCGCCCTTGACCTCGAAACTCACCACGGCGCCGAAACCACGCTGCTGGCGCTGGGCCAACTCGTGTTGCGGGTGGCTCTTGAGGCCGGCGTAGTGGACTTTCTCGATGCCGTCCTGCTGCTCCAGCCACTCGGCCAGGGCCTGGGCGTTGGCACAATGGGCCTTCATCCGCAGGCTCAAGGTCTCCAGGCCTTTAAGGAAGATCCAGGCGTTGAACGGGCTCAGGGTCGGGCCGGCGGTGCGCAAGAAACCCACCACTTCCTTCATCTGCTCGCTGCGGCCGGCAACCACGCCACCCATGCAACGGCCCTGGCCGTCGATGAACTTGGTGGCCGAGTGCACAACGATGTCTGCGCCCAGCTTCAGCGGCTGCTGCAATGCAGGGGTGCAGAAGCAGTTGTCGACGATCAGCATCGCGCCCTTGGCGTGGGCCACTTCGGACAATGCGGCAATGTCCACCAGCTCGGCCAACGGATTGGACGGCGACTCGACGAACAGCAATTTGGTGTTGGCCTTGATGGCCGCGTCCCAGCCGGACAGGTCCGCCAGCGGCACGTAGTCGACTTCAATACCAAAACGCTTGAAGTACTTTTCGAACAGGCTGATGGTCGAACCAAACACGCTGCGCGATACCAGGACGTGGTCGCCGGCGCTGCACAGGCTCATGACTACCGCGAGAATCGCAGCCATGCCCGTGGCAGTGGCGACAGCTTGCTCGGCGCCTTCCAGCGCGGCGATACGCTCTTCGAACGCGCGCACGGTCGGGTTGGTGTAACGCGAATAAACGTTGCCTGGCACTTCACCGGCAAAACGCGCAGCGGCGTCGGCCGCAGTACGGAACACATAGCTGGAGGTAAAAAACATCGGGTCACCGTGCTCACCTTCCGGGGTGCGGTGCTGGCCGGCGCGCACAGCCAGGGTATCGAAAGCTACGCCATCGAGGTCGCTGTCCAAGCGACCGGCATCCCATTCCTGACTCATGCTCTACTCCTCAACTCGAATGCTTTATCAAAGATACAAAACCGGCCCCTCAGGGCCGGTGTCTACTCAGTTGTTGTACAGGTCGATGATCGCGCTGACCGCCTGGGTCTTGATCTTCGAGGAATCGTTACGGGCCTGCTCGATCTTGTTCAGGTAGGCCTCGTCGACATCGCCGGTGACGTACTTGCCGTCGAACACCGCGCAATCGAACTCCTCGATCTTGATCTTGCCACCACCGACGGCTTCGATCAGGTCCGGCAGGTCCTGGTAGATCAGCCAGTCGGCGCCGATCAGGTCCGCAACGTCCTGGGTCGAACGATTGTGGGCGATCAGTTCGTGGGCGCTCGGCATGTCGATGCCGTACACGTTCGGGTAACGCACGGCAGGCGCGGCGGAACAGAAGTAAACGTTCTTCGCACCGGCTTCGCGGGCCATCTGGATGATCTGCTTGCAGGTGGTGCCGCGTACGATGGAGTCATCCACCAGCATCACGTTCTTGCCGCGGAACTCCAGCTCGATCGCGTTGAGCTTCTGGCGCACCGACTTCTTGCGCGCAGCCTGGCCAGGCATGATGAAGGTACGGCCGATGTAACGGTTCTTGACGAAGCCTTCGCGGAATTTCACGCCCAGGTGGTTCGCCAACTCCAGCGCAGCGGTGCGGCTGGTGTCCGGGATCGGGATCACCACGTCGATGTCGTGATCCGGGCGCTCGCGCAGGATCTTGTCCGCCAGCTTCTCGCCCATGCGCAGGCGCGCCTTGTACACCGAAACACCGTCGATGATCGAATCCGGACGCGCCAGGTAGACGTGTTCGAAGATGCACGGGGTGAGTTTCGGGTTCAGTGCGCACTGACGGGTGTGCAGCTTGCCGTCTTCAGTGATGTAGACCGCTTCGCCCGGCGCCAGGTCGCGAATCAGGGTAAAGCCCAGCACGTCCAGGGACACGCTTTCGGAAGCGATCATGTACTCGACGCCTTCGTCGGTATGACGCTGGCCGAACACGATCGGGCGGATGCCGTGGGGGTCGCGGAAACCGACGATACCGTAGCCGGTCACCATCGCCACTACCGCATAGCCACCGACGCAGCGGTTGTGCACGTCAGTCACGGCAGCGAACACGTCTTCTTCGGTCGGCTGCAGCTTGCCGCGCTGGGCCAGCTCGTGGGCGAACACGTTCAGCAGTACTTCGGAGTCCGAGTTGGTGTTGACGTGGCGCAGGTCAGATTCGTAAATCTCCTTGGCCAGTTGTTCAACGTTGGTCAGGTTGCCGTTGTGCGCCAGGGTGATGCCATAGGGCGAGTTGACGTAGAACGGCTGGGCTTCGGCCGAGGTCGAGCTGCCCGCTGTCGGGTAGCGCACGTGGCCAATGCCCATGTGCCCGACCAGGCGCTGCATGTGGCGCTGATGGAACACGTCACGCACCAGACCATTGTCCTTGCGCAGGAATAACCGGCCGTCGTGGCTGGTCACAATACCGGCAGCATCCTGGCCGCGGTGCTGGAGGACGGTTAGCGCGTCATACAGCGCCTGATTCACGTTCGACTTACCGACGATACCGACGATGCCACACATGCGACGCAACCCCTACTTAATGAATCTTGACTGAACACAACTTACTGAGGCGTTTTGGCCGGCAAGAGGTGTTCCTTGAACGGAAGATCAGCGGGTACGCTGATCCCGCTGGCCAGCCACTGACTGCTCCACCCCAAAATGAGGTTTTTGGACCAATCTGCAACCAATAGAAATTTTGGCACGAGTACCGACTCCTGCCACCACGAATCCTGCTGTACCGGCCCCAGGCTCAACAGCCCGACCGCCACGACCACCAGCAAGCCGCCACGCGCGGCGCCGAAGGCCATGCCGAGAAATCGATCGGTCCCGGAGAGGCCGGTGACGCGTATCAATTCGCCGATAAGATAATTGACCATTGCCCCCACCAACAACGTGGCGATGAACATGATGGCGCAGCCCGCGATGACGCGAGCCGAAGGTGTCTCGATGTATCCGGCCAGATAGACAGACAATGAACCGCCGAACATCCAGGCTACAACTCCTGCGATGATCCATGTCAGCAGCGACAATGCTTCTTTGACGAAGCCGCGGCTCAGACTGATCAAAGCGGAGATGGCGACGATTGCAACGATCGCCCAATCAACCCAGGTAAATGGCACAGTTCAGCCTACAGACGGATAAGGCGGCGCATTTTAGCAGAGCGCTGGGCTATCGGTAAGCTGTGATTGGCAGTGCATTTGAAATCAATGAGTTATAGGGGAAACCGGCCTGTTGCGGCACACCCAAAACACTTGTGGGAGCGGGCCTGCTCGCGAAGGCGGTGGGGCAGCCAATAAATCTGCTGACTGATACACCGCTTCGCGAGCAAGCCCGCTCCCACATTGACCGCATCCCAGCTTGAATCCTTGCAGCCTCAGCCTTTTTCGGGCTGGAAGCGAACCACAAAACCCTTGAGGTTCTGCTGGCGATCCAACAGGTCCCGCAGGCGATCGGCTTCAGCCCGCTCGATCAGCGGCCCGATGAATACCCGGTTCTTGCCATCGGCGCTGCGGATATAGGCGTTGTAACCCTGGGTGCGCAGCTTCTTCTGCAACGCATCAGCACTTTCGCGGTTAGCCAGGCTGGCCAGCTGGATCGACCAACTGATCGGCAAGCCATTCGGGTCAATACGGCTCTGGCCCACGTCCGGCTTGCCTGGTGCCGCAGGTTGCGGGGCCACAGGTTTTGGCGCTGGCGCCGGCGCCGCAGGCTTCGCAGCAACTGCAGGAGCAGCAGGCGCAGGCTTAACCACCGGCACGCTCGGCTGCACCGGCATCGACGGCGCTTGCTGTGCAGCCACTTCGTCATCGGTCGGCACCGGCTCTTCTTCCGGCAGCGCTTGCGGCTCGGGAACCACCACCGGCTCAACCTGAACCTGAGGCACCGCAGGCGCCTGGGGCGCAGCTGGCGCTTCAACGGTCACTTGGCGCTGCTCATCCTGACGGGAAAACAGCATCGGCAGGAAAATCACCGCCAACGCCACCAGGACCAGGGCTCCAACCATTCGCTGCTTGTATGCGCTATCCAGTAATGCCATGTGCAGCTTCCTCCGTGGAGCGCCGGGCCAACCATTCGAGCGCCTCGGCAACACAATAAAATGATCCGAACAACAGAATCTCATCCTCAGGCGTCGCAACCGCGCACTGGGCTTCCAGGGCGGCTGTCACGCTTGCATGGGACGTCACGGACGCGCCAAGGTTCTGCAAGGCAACCTGCAACTCGATGGCAGGACGACTGCGGGACGTATCCAGCGGTGCAACCGCCCAGGCCTGGACGTCGCCCAGCAAGGGTGCAACCACGCCGTCCAGGTCCTTGTCGGACAACAACCCGAACACCGCGAGGCGGCGACCGGCGGGCGACGTGAGTGCCAGGCGCCTGGCCAGGTATTCAGCGGCGTGAGGGTTATGCCCCACGTCCAGCAGCAGGTTCAGGCGCTTGCCCTCCCAGTCGAACGTGCGCCGGTCAAGGCGCCCCACCACGCGAGTAGCCTGCAACGTAGCGGCAATCTGCTCGGCATGCCAGGGCAAATCCAGCAACAGGTAGGCTTGCAGCGCGAGCGCGGCGTTTTCCATCGGCAGGTTCAGCAGTGGCAAGTCGCGCAACTCAACAGTTTGACCGCGCGCGTCAAGCCCGCGCCATTGCCAGAATTGGTCGCCAATCTCGAGATTGAAATCACGCCCACGCAGGAAGAACGGGCAATCCAGCTCGCGCACCTTGTCCAGCAAGGTATGCGGCGGGTCCAGGTCGCCGCACAGTGCAGGCTTGCCCTGGCGGAAGATCCCGGCTTTTTCATAGGCCACGGACTCACGGGTGTTACCCAGGTAGTCCGCATGGTCGACACCAATACTGGTAATCAGCGCCAGGTCGGCATCCACCACGTTGACCGTGTCCAGACGCCCACCCAGGCCGACTTCCAGCACCACCACATCCAGCTGCGCACGCTCGAACAGCCAGAACGCCGCCAGGGTGCCCATCTCGAAATAGGTCAGGGAAATCTCGCCACGCCCGGCATCAAGTGCGGCGAAGGCTTCGCAGAGTTGCTCGTCAGTGGCTTCGACGCCATTGAGCTGCACCCGTTCGTTGTAGCGCAGCAGGTGCGGCGAGTTGTACACCCCGACCTTCAGGCCCTGGGCTTGCAGCAAGGCCGCGACAAAGGCGCAGGTAGAGCCCTTGCCGTTGGTGCCGGTCACCGTGATCACACGCGGCGCCGGCCGGCCCAACCCGAGGCGGGCCGCTACCTGTTGCGAGCGCTCCAGGCCCATGTCGATGGCTGACGGATGCAACTGCTCAAGGTAGGCGAGCCATTCGCCCAGGGTACGTTGGGTCATATGTTTGCAGGCACCGGTGGCACGACAATCGGCTCGATTTTAGGCGCGACGTACACAGGTGTCGGCAGGCCCATCATTTGCGCCAGCAGGCTACCCAGGCGCGGACGCAGTTCGCCGCGCGGAATGATCAGGTCGATCGCGCCGTGCTCCAGCAGGAACTCGCTGCGCTGGAAGCCTTCCGGCAGTTTTTCGCGAACGGTTTGCTCGATAACACGCGGGCCGGCAAAGCCGATCAGCGCCTTCGGCTCACCGACGATCACGTCACCCAGCATCGCCAGGCTGGCGGAAACACCACCGTAGACCGGGTCGGTCAGCACGGAGATGAACGGAATACCTTCTTCGCGCAGACGCGCCAGTACCGCGGAGGTCTTGGCCATTTGCATCAGGGAGATCAGTGCTTCCTGCATCCGCGCACCACCTGAGGCGGCGAAGCAGATCATCGGGCAACGGTTTTCCAGCGCGTAGTTGGCGGCACGTACAAAACGCTCACCGACGATGGCGCCCATCGAGCCGCCCATGAAGGAGAATTCAAAGGCCGAAACCACCACCGGCATGCCCAGCAGCTTGCCGCTGACGGAAATCAGCGCGTCCTTTTCACCGGTCTGCTTCTGGGCCGCGGTCAGGCGGTCCTTGTACTTCTTGCCGTCGCGGAACTTCAGACGGTCAACCGGCTCCAGGTCAGCGCCCAGTTCGGAGCGACCATCGGCGTCGAGGAAAATATCAATGCGGGCGCGGGCGCCGATACGCATGTGGTGATTGCACTTGGGGCAAACGTCCAGGGTCTTTTCCAGCTCCGGGCGGTACAGCACCGCGTCGCAGGATGGGCACTTGTGCCAAAGACCTTCAGGAACCGAGCTTTTCTTCACCTCGGAACGCATGATCGAAGGGATCAGTTTGTCTACTAACCAGTTGCTCATGCTTTCTTTCTCCAGTACCGGTGGCTTGAACACAGCCCCGCGTATGCCCTTGAGCTAAATTCATATGTGGCGATGACACAAACTGGACGGGGTCAGACGTTCGACCAGCCATTTCCTGCCTGTGCCCTCAGCCTTCCAGACAACCTGCCGTGCAGGGTTGCCACTTCATTTCCGGGCCTCCCACAGGCGGCGCCGGGCTGTTTTACACAGTGGTAGTTATGGACGGCGGCAGACTGCCAGCCGTCACATCGTCCCGCTGCTGTCGCGCACGGCCTGCATGAATGCGCGAATCCTTGCGTGATCCTTGATGCCCTTGCCCTGCTCTACCCCGCCGCTGACGTCCACGGCATACGGCCGAACCTGCTGGATGGCACTGGCCACGTTGTCCGGATTCAGGCCGCCCGCGAGGATAATCGGCTTGCTCAACCCCTCGGGAATCAACGACCAGTCAAACGCCTCGCCCGTACCACCGGGAACGCCTTCGACGTAGGTGTCGAGAAGAATCCCGCGAGCCCCGCCATAGGCAGCGCATGCCGCAGCAATATCGTCCCCGGCCTTGACCCGCAGCGCCTTGATGTACGGGCGCTGGTAGCTCTCGCACTCGTCCGGACTCTCATCGCCATGGAACTGCAGCATGTCCAGTTGCGCGGCGTCGAGGGTTTCATTGAGCTCGCAGCGGCTGGCGTTGACGAACAACCCCACGGTGGTCACGAACGGCGGCAACGCGGCAATGATCGCCCGCGCCTGCAACACATTCACCGCCCGCGGGCTTTTGGCATAAAACACGAAACCGATGGCATCGGCCCCCGCCTCGACCGCCGCCAACGCGTCTTCTATGCGGGTAATCCCGCAAATCTTGCTGCGAACGGCAGACATGTCGATGAAACCTCAGGGCGTGTCCGGGAAAGTCCCGGATGGTAACAAATGCTTTTGAGGGCGTCAGCCGCCAAGTTCGCTGAAACCTGTGAGGAAGTGTGGCCCGATGAATCGCTGGGGCAATTCGAACTCGTCGCGGTACTCCACATCCACCAGGTACAGGCCGAACGGATGCGCCGTGACGCCGCCGGTACGGCGAATCCGGCTTTCCAGCACTTCCCTGGCCCATTCCACCGGGCGTTCGCCGGTACCGATGGTCATCAGCACCCCGGCGATATTGCGCACCATATGGTGCAGGAAGGCGCCGGCGCGGATATCCAGCACGATCATCTTGCCGTGGCGCGTCACCCGCAGGTGGTGGACTTCCTTGATCGGCGACTTGGCCTGGCACTGCCCGGCACGGAACGCGCTGAAATCGTGGATACCTACAAGATGCTGGGCCGCCTCGGCCATGCGCTCGGCGTCCAGCGGGCGGTGGTTCCAGGTGATTTCTTCGTTGAGATGGGCCGGGCGGATCTGATCGTTGTAGATCACATAGCGATAACGCCGGGCGATGGCCTTGAAGCGCGCGTGAAAGTCCGCCGGCATCACCTTGGCCCAACTGACGCTGACGTCGTGGGGCAAGTTGATATTGGCGCCCATCACCCATGCCTTCATCGAGCGCTCGGCCTGAGTGTCAAAGTGCACCACTTGCCCGCAAGCGTGCACGCCGGCATCGGTCCGCCCGGCGCACATCAGCGACACCGGTGAGTCGGCGACTTTCGACAGCGCCTTCTCCAGGGTTTCCTGCACCGTCGGCACACCGGAGGCCTGGCGTTGCCAGCCACGATAGCGCGAGCCTTTGTATTCCACGCCCAGGGCGATTCTGAAAAAGCCTGCGGCCGCCATTTCGGCGGCCGCGTTATCTATATTTGCCAAGAACTGAGAGCCCGATGAGTTGCGCAAAGGCGGCCATTATAAGGCCGTGCGCCTGGGACGCCATGGATTTGGTGCCTGGATGGCAAAACGGCAGCCCGAAGGCTGCCGTTGTATTTACCGCGCGTATCAAGCCAGCCGGCTGAGCATTTCCTTGGCCTCGCCCTTCTGACCGTCATCGCCTTCCTTGAGCACCTCGCCAAGAATGTCCCGCGCACCGTCGGCATCGCCCATGTCGATGTAGGCCTGCGCCAGGTCGAGCTTGGTGGCCACTTCGTCGGTACCGGAGAGGAAGTCGAATTCCGGCTCATCGCCACCCAACGCCGCGTCGTCGGCGGTGAAGGACGGTTCGATTGGCGGATGTTCCAGGCTTTGCGACAGGCGATCCAGCTCGGCGTTGACATCATCAAGCTCCGACGCAAACGCGTCCGGCTTGGCCGCTGCGGGCACCTCGGGCTCGTCGGCCAGGGACAGGTCGAAATCCTCCGGCAGGTCGAGGTCGTCGAGGTCGGCCGGCGTCAGTGTCGGCGGCTCTACCGGCGGCAGGTCCTTCATCTGGTCTTCAAGGCCGGAGAGGAAGTCGTCGTCTGACTGGGCCGACGAGGGTGGATCGAGTTGCAGGTCCAGGTCGAAATCCGAGAGGTCTTCCGCACTGGCCTTGGCCTCGGTCTGCTGTTGCAGCACCGATTCAAAGCTCAGGTCGTCGTCCGACGTCGGGCGGACCACGGCTGGCGAAGCAGCCTCCAGATCGTCCAGGCTGAGGTCGAAGTCTGTGTCAAACGCGTCCGGCGCAGGCTCAGGTGCAGGCGGTGCCGGGTCGTCCTTGAGCAGGTCCTTGACGTATTGGGCGTCGAGAGCGGCAGCGGCAACGGCAGCGCTGACGCCTGCTGCGAACACGGCCATGGCCGGGAAGCGGCTTTTCAGTTGTTCGACCTGGGCATGGTTGTCGCCATTGGCGACCAACTGGCGCTCCTGGGTGACAAACCCGTCCTTGTTGCCCTGCAAGCCGTGGACTTCCATCAGCTTGAGACGCAGGTCACTGCGGGCGGGCTCTTGCTTGATTGCATCTTCCAGCACTTCCGCAGCCTGGTTCAGGTGGCCACGGTCGATATGCGACTGGGCTTGCGCCAGGGCGTCAGTCGGACGCTGCGCAGCAACAGGTGCGACCACCGGCGCAATCACCGGGGCAACCACCGCCGCCGGAGCTGGAGCTGGAGCCAGCTTGACGTTCGGCGGCGGTACATCAAGGCCTTCGAAACTGTCAGATGGCAGGTCGTGATCAATGTTCGGCGCAAATTCCGGCTCTTCAGCCAGGGCCCGTGCCATGCGCAGGTGCTTTTCTTCTTCAAGGCGCGCATTGCGATGACGGGCCCACAGCAGCAGAAGCAACAGCACCAGCAAACCCGCTGCGCCGCCGATCACACCCAGCACGATCGGGTTGGTCAGCAGGTCGTTGAATTTACCTTCAGTGCTGGCAGGCGCCGCATCCGGCTTGACCGGGGTCTCGACCGGCGCAGCCGCGGGGGTTGCTGCCGGAGCTGCCGCTGCCGGCGCCGCCGGTTGTGCAGCCAGCTCGGCCGGCATCGCCGCCGTTGCAGCAGGCTGCGCCGCAGCGCCACCCGGGGTCTGCAACTTGGCCAGCTGGTTGTTCTTGAGCTCGATCAGCCGCTGCAGCTTGTCCAGCTGACTTTGCAGGTCAGCCATGCGGCTTTTCAGTTCTTCATTCTCGCGACGGGTCGAATCCAGGCTTTCCTGGGTCACCGCCAGCTTGTTGTTCAAGGCCCGGCTGTCGCCCGCCGCGCCCTTCCCGCCCTTCCTGGCTGCTTCGGCCGAGACCAGGCTCAAATTGTCCTTGGTATTGGTCTGCGACGGTGCATTACCCGCCTGGGTACGCTTGGTCGCATCCAGCTGCGCCTTGCCGGCGAGCTGATTGCCGCCACGGCGGCCCTCGCGCCACGCCGCGTTTTGCGCCGTCACTTCAGCAATCGCCTCGGGCTGCGGCAGGCTGGTGCTTTGCCCCGAATCCGGCAGGCGCAGGACCTGGCCGGTTTTCATGCGGTTGATGTTGCCGTCGATAAAGGCGTCAGGGTTCAGCGCCTGAATGGCCAGCATGGTCTGCTGCACCGAGGCGCCATTGCGGTTTTTCGCGGCGATTTCCCACAAGGTGTCACGGGAAGTCGTGGTGTGTTCCTTGGCCTTGGTGACTGCCGGAGCCGTCGTCGCAGGCGCACTCAAGCGTGGCGCGGGTGCAGGTGCACCGGCGGCCGGGGTCGACTGGTCGAACTTGGCCGGGTCCAGCAACACGCTGTAGTCGCGCATCAGACGGCCGTTGGGCCATTGCACCTGCAGCAGGAAACGCACGTAGGAATCCGGCAGCGGCTTGCTGGAGGTGACACGCACCACACTGCGGCCGTTGGGATTGACCACCGGGGTAAAGGTCAGGTCGTTCAGGAACGCCTGGCGATCGACGCCCGCATCCACAAAGGCCTGGGACGACGCGAGGCTGGGGGTGATCTCGGAGGCGGTCAGGCCACCGACATCGAGCAACTCGATTTCCACCGACAGCGGCTGGTTCAGCTTCGACTTGAGGGTCATCTCCCCAAGCTGCAGTGCTTGCGCCATACCGGAGGACAGCGCCGAGGCGGCCGCTATTGCTAACACCAGTTTGCGAACTTGAACCATAGCCTCATCCTTTTTGAACACTCCCCGGCCGGCGAGAAGGTGGGTAACCGCTGCCATTAGGCATGGCGAGCCGATAGGTCACCGACGCGCAATTTTTCCAGCTTGGGGCCAAGCATAGCGCTTGGCTAGAATCAATCTACAAATTGCCGCCAAGTATCTTTTACACAAGGCCTTTTATCAACAACTGCGCCAGCTGTACGGCGTTCAGTGCCGCCCCTTTGCGTACGTTATCTGACGCCAGCCACATATTTAGTTCCGCAGGGTCATCAACACCGGCACGAACCCGGCCCACGTAGACCACGTCCTGGCCGACCGCATCGCCCACAGCCGTGGGGTAATCGCCCTCTTCCACCAACTCGACACCCGGTGCCGAGTCCAGGGCACGGTTGACGGCAGCGAGATCCACCGCTGCCCCCAATTGCAGTGACACAGTCAGGCTATCGCCAAAAAACACCGGGGCTTGAACGCAAGTGACGGAAATCTTTAGCAAAGGCATTTCCAGCACGGCGCGCAATTCGTGCACCAGGCGTTTTTCCAGGGCGGTGTGGCCTTGCGCGTCAGGCTTGCCGACCTGGGCCAGCAGGTTAAAGGCCATTTGCCGGTCGAAGAACTTCGGCTCCAGCGGGCGCACATTCAGCAACTCGGCGGTCTGCCGGGCGAGTTCGCTGACAGCCTCACGGCCCTGGGCGGAAACGGCGAGGTTGGCGGTGACGTTGACGCGCTGAATGTCCAGCAAGCCGCGCAGTGGCGCCAGCACCACGGCCAGGGCAGTGGCCGACGGGCTTGGGCTGCTGACCTGATAAGGTTTTTTCAGGCCATCGAGGATCTGCGCGTTGGCTTCCGGCACTACCTGCGGCGCCTGATCGGCCGGCAAGGCGCCGGACAAGTCGATCAGGGTGCAGCTCGCAGCGGTGGCGCGCGGGGCAAAACTCAAGGTGACCGCAGGGCCGGCGGCGAAGAACACCAGTTGGACTTTGCTGAAATCGAATTCATCAACTTCCCGCACCCGCACGTTCTTGCCACGAAACGGCACCGAATGCCCGGCCGACTCGCTGCTGGCCAACAGGTGCAGGCTGCCTACCGGGAAGTCCTGCTCTTCGAGGATCTGCACCAGGGTTTCGCCAACGGTGCCGGTGGCGCCGATCACGGCAATATCAAAGGTCTGGGTCATGGGGGCTGCCTCGGGCATTGCGGGGGGAGCGGCACTTTACCGGGTGGCTGGGGGTGAGGCAATTAACCTGGGGGTTGTGGTGTGGCTGATGGCCTCTTCGCGAGCAAGCCCGCTCCCACATTCGAGCGAGTTTCTTCAGTTGAAATGCGATCAAATGTGGGAGCGGGCTTGCTCGCGAAGAGGCCCGAGCGCGCAATAAAAAACCCGCGCCTGTCACCAGAACGCGGGTTTCTTATTACCAGCAGCGATTACCGCTCCAGCAAGATCCGCAGCATGCGACGCAACGGCTCAGCCGCGCCCCACAGCAGTTGGTCGCCGACGGTGAACGCGCCCAGGTACTGCGTCCCCATGTTCAGCTTGCGCAGACGGCCAACCGGCACATTCAGGGTACCGGTCACCTTGTTCGGGCTAAGTTCCTGGATGCTGATATCACGGTTGTTCGGCACCAGCTTGACCCAAGGGTTGTGCTGGCTGATCAGCCCTTCGATATCGGCGATCGGCACGTCTTTGTTCAGCTTGATGGTCAACGCCTGGCTGTGGCAACGCATGGCGCCGATGCGCACGCAGATACCGTCCACCGGGATCGGGCTCTTGAAGCGACCGAGGATCTTGTTGGTCTCGGCCTGGGCCTTCCACTCTTCACGGCTCTGGCCGTTAGGCAGTTCCTTGTCGATCCACGGGATCAGGCTGCCGGCCAATGGCACACCGAAGTTCTCGGTCGGGTACGCCTCGCTGCGCATGGCCTCGGCCACACGGCGGTCGATGTCGAGGATCGCGCTGGCCGGGTCAGCCAGTTGATCGGCGACAGCGGCGTGGGTCGCGCCCATCTGCTTGATCAGTTCACGCATGTTCTGCGCGCCGGCACCAGAGGCCGCCTGATAGGTCATGGCGCTCATCCACTCCACCAGGCCGGCTTCGAACAAGCCGCCCAGGCCCATCAGCATCAGGCTGACGGTGCAGTTGCCGCCGATGTAGTTCTTGGTGCCCGCGTCCAGTTGCTGGTCGATCACCTTGCGGTTGACCGGGTCCAGCACGATCACCGCGTCATCCTGCATGCGCAGGCTGGAAGCGGCGTCGATCCAGTAACCCTGCCAGCCGGCTTCGCGCAGCTTGGGGAAGACTTCGCTGGTGTAGTCGCCACCCTGGCAGGTCAGAATGACGTCGAGGGTCTTCAGTTCTTCAATGTTGTAGGCGTCCTTGAGCGGAGCAATGTCCTTGCCCACGGACGGCCCTTGACCACCTACATTGGAGGTGGTGAAAAACACCGGCTCAATAAGATCGAAATCCTGCTCTTCCAGCATCCGCTGCATGAGCACGGAACCGACCATACCGCGCCAACCGATCAGACCTACACGTTTCATCGCAACTACACCTTGTTCAAAAGTGGGCCGCCTTGCAGCAACATCTGCAAGCGGGCCCGAGAGATTACAGATTCCGCAGCGCGGCGACTACTGCGTCGCCCATTTCTTGCGTACCGACCTTGGTGCAACCCTGGGACCAGATGTCGCCAGTGCGCAGGCCCTGGTCGAGCACCAGGCTCACGGCCTGCTCGATGGCATCCGCGGCGTCGGTCAGGTTGAAGCTGTAACGCAGCATCATCGACACCGACAAAATGGTCGCCAACGGGTTGGCAATGCCCTGCCCGGCGATGTCCGGCGCCGAACCGTGGCACGGCTCGTACATGCCCTTGTTGTTGGCATCCAGGGAGGCCGACGGCAGCATGCCGATGGAACCGGTAAGCATCGAGGCCTGGTCGGACAGGATGTCGCCGAACAGGTTGTCGGTGACGATCACGTCGAACTGCTTCGGTGCACGCACCAGCTGCATGGCGGCGTTGTCGACGTACATGTGGCTCAGCTCGACGTCCGGGTAGTCCTTGGCGACTTCCTCGACGATTTCACGCCACAGCTGGCTGGACGCCAATACGTTGGCCTTGTCCACCGAGCAGACCTTCTTGCCACGCACACGGGCCATGTCGAAACCGACACGGGCGATACGGCGGATTTCACTCTCGCTGTACGGCAGGGTGTCGTAGGCCTGACGCTCGCCATTCTCCAACTCGCGCACGCCCCGTGGCGAGCCGAAGTAGATACCGCCGGTCAGTTCGCGGACGATCAGGATGTCCAGGCCCGCGACGATTTCCGGCTTGAGGCTGGAAGCGTCCGCCAGTTGCGGGTAAAGGATCGCCGGGCGCAGGTTGCCGAACAGGCCCAGTTGCGCACGGATCTTCAGCAGGCCGCGCTCAGGGCGGATGTCACGTTCGATCTTGTCCCATTTCGGGCCACCCACGGCGCCCAGCAGCACGGCGTCGGCTGCGCGGGCACGCTCCAGGGTTTCGTCGGCCAGAGGCACGCCGTGCTTGTCGATGGCCGCGCCGCCGATCACGTCGTGGCTCAGTTCGAAGCCCAGGCTGTACTTGGCGTTAGCCACTTCCAGCACCTTGACCGCTTCGGCCATGATTTCCGGACCAATGCCGTCGCCAGGGAGAATCAGAATCTGCTTGCTCATGGGTTCCTCATTTCATCAAGCGACCCGCCCGTGGGCAGGTCGGGAAAAATTAATCAGCGTTCGGCCCACACCACCAGCACGTCGGTGCTGAAGGTGCCGTCGGCTTGAATCTCGAAGTAATCGCGCACTTCCTGGCCCATTGCCTTTTGCAGCTCCAGGATCGCGGCACGCAATACCTCTGGGGTGCGCATGCGCTCGACCCACGAGGTGTATTCCAGGCGCAGGCGCTGGCGGCTGCTGTTGCGCACATGCAAACCGGCTTCGCTGAGCTGGCGCATCCACTCGCCGGCGGAATAGTCACGCACGTGGCTGGTGTCGCGCAGCACTTCGACGGTTTGCAGGTAAGTGTCCAACAGCGGGCTGCCCGGTGACAAGACGTCCACGAAAGCGGCCACGCCACCCGGTTTGAGCACCCGGCGCACTTCACGCAGGGCCAGGCCCAAGTCGCTCCAATGGTGCGCCGAGTAGCGGCTGAACACGAAGTCGAATTCGCCATCGGCAAATGGCAGGCGCTCGGCGGCGCCGTGCACGGTGCGGATGTTGTCCAGGCCACGGTCCACGGCAGCGGCGGCGACCACGTCAAGCATCTGCTGGGACAGGTCGTACGCCACCACTTCTTTAACCAACGGTGCAACGTTGAAACTCACGTGACCCGCGCCGCAACCCAGGTCCAGCAGTCGTGCAGCGCCCTGCCCGGCCAGTTCGGCCTGGAGCAGCGCGAATTCGGTGCCTTGAGCATGTACTGCGCTGCTCAGGTAGGCCGAGGCCTGTTCGCCGAATTGTTTTTGCACGACTTGGGTGTGGGCGGTGCTGGTCATGATGATGTCCCTGGTTTTTGTGTTGCTGTTGCTGGCCCTTTCGCGAGCAAGCCCGCTCCCACATTCGACCGAGTTCCTTCAGTTGAAATGCAATCAAATGTGGGAGCGGGCTTGCTCGCGAAGGGGCCAGTCCGGTCTACATGGAATCAAGCGTCGCGAAACAACCAAGGCTGGCTGGCCCGGTGTTTGGTTTCAAACGCGGCAATCGCATCGCCGTCCTGCAAGGTCAGGCCGATGTCGTCCAGGCCATTGATCAGGCAGTGCTTGCGGAAGGCGTCCACTTCAAAGTGATACACCTTGCCGTCCGGACGGGTCACGGTCTGCGCCGCCAGGTCGATGGTCAACCGGTAGCCCACATCGGCTTCCACCTGCTGGAACAACTCATCCACTTCGGCATCGCTCAAGATGATCGGCAGCAAGCCGTTCTTGAAGCTGTTGTTGAAGAAGATGTCGGCGTAGCTCGGCGCGATGATGCTGCGAAAGCCATATTCTTCCAGGGCCCACGGCGCGTGCTCACGGCTGGAGCCGCAACCGAAGTTTTCCCGGGCGAGCAACACGCTGGCACCCTGGTAACGCTCGGCGTTGAGCACAAAGTCCTTGTTCAGCGGGCGCTTGGAGTTGTCCTGGTAGGCGTAGCCCACGTCCAGGTAGCGCCACTCGTCGAACAGGTTCGGACCAAAACCGGTGCGCTTGATCGATTTCAAGAACTGCTTGGGAATGATCTGGTCGGTGTCCACGTTGGCACGGTCCAACGGCGCGACTAAACCGGTGTGTTGAGTAAAAGCTTTCATCGGGTATTCCTCAGATCAATTCGCGAACGTCGATGAAACGACCGTTGACGGCAGCCGCAGCAGCCATGGCCGGGCTGACGAGGTGGGTACGGCCACCGGCGCCCTGACGCCCTTCGAAGTTACGGTTGGAGGTGGACGCGCAGTGCTCGCCCGACTCCAAACGGTCCGGGTTCATCGCCAGGCACATCGAGCAGCCCGGCTCACGCCATTCAAAACCGGCTTCGAGGAAAATCTTGTCGAGGCCTTCGGCTTCAGCCTGGGCCTTGACCAGGCCCGAACCTGGCACCACGATCGCCTGCTTGATGGTCGAGGCGACTTTGCGGCCCTTGGCGATCACCGCCGCAGCGCGCAAATCCTCGATCCGCGAGTTGGTGCAAGAGCCGATGAACACGCGATCCAGCTGGATGTCGGTAATCGCCTGGTTGGCTTTCAAGCCCATGTACTTCAAGGCGCGCTCAATGGAACCACGCTTGACCAGGTCGGTTTCCTTGGCCGGGTCCGGCACGTTCTGGTCAACGGCCAACACCATTTCCGGCGAGGTGCCCCAGCTGACTTGCGGCTTGATCTGGGCGGCGTCGAGGGTGACCACGGTGTCGAATACGGCATCGGCGTCGGACACCAGGTCTTTCCAGGCTTCGACTGCGGCGTCCCAATCGGCACCGCTCGGTGCGAATGGGCGACCCTTGACGTAGGCAATGGTCTTTTCGTCCGCCGCCACCATGCCCACGCGGGCACCGGCTTCGATGGACATGTTGCAGATGGTCATGCGGCCTTCGATGGACAGGTCGCGAATCGCGCTGCCGGCGAATTCGATGGCGTGGCCATTACCGCCGGCGGTGCCGATCTTGCCGATCACGGCGAGGACGATGTCTTTGGCGGTGACGCCGAAAGGCAACTCACCTTCCACCGACACCAACATGTTCTTCATTTTCTTGGCGACGAGGCACTGGGTGGCGAATACGTGCTCCACCTCGGAGGTACCAATACCATGAGCCAAGGCGCCAAACGCCCCGTGGGTAGAGGTGTGGGAGTCACCGCAGACCACGGTCATGCCAGGCAAGGTGGCGCCCTGCTCCGGGCCGATCACGTGAACGATCCCCTGGCGCACGTCATTCATCTTGAATTCGGTGATGCCATATTCGTCGCAGTAATCATCGAGGGTCTGCACCTGGAGGCGCGACACGGTGTCGACGATGGCGTCGATCCCGCCTTTACGCTCCGGTGTGGTCGGCACGTTGTGGTCCGGGGTGGCGATGATCGAGTCGACGCGCCAAGGCTTGCGCCCGGCCAGTCGCAGGCCTTCGAACGCTTGGGGCGAGGTCACTTCATGGATGATGTGACGGTCGATGTAGATCAGCGACGACCCATCATCGCGCCGTTTCACTTCATGGGAATCCCAAAGCTTGTCGTAAAGCGTTTTGCCGGCCATCACGCGGTCCTCATCAGGTGTTTCTATGCCCCGGGCCTTGAACGATTCAATAACCCTTTGGCTTGTGAGGCTGATGGTATGGCGCTACATTAAATAACTCAAATTCATATTTTTTATGCTTTGGATTACCAACTGGAATAGCACAATGGACCTGGCCAACCTCAATGCCTTTATCGCCATCGCCGAGACCGGCAGCTTCTCCGGTGCCGGTGAACGCCTGCACCTGACCCAACCGGCCATCAGCAAGCGCATCGCCGGCCTGGAGCAACAATTAAAGGTGCGCCTGTTCGACCGGCTGGGGCGTGAAGTCGGCCTCACCGAAGCCGGACGGGCGCTGCTGCCCCGGGCGTATCAGATTCTCAATGTACTGGACGACACCCGCCGCGCCCTGACCAACCTGACCGGCGAGGTCAGCGGTCGTCTCACCCTGGCCACCAGCCATCACATCGGCCTGCATCGCCTGCCGCCCGTACTGCGAACGTTTACCCGGGAATACCCGAACGTCGCCCTGGACATTCAGTTTCTCGATTCGGAAGTGGCCTACGAAGAAATCCTCCATGGCCGCGCCGAAGTGGCCGTAATCACCCTGGCGCCGGAGCCCCACACGCTGGTGCGGGCCACCCCGGTGTGGGACGACCCGCTGGATTTCGTGGTGGCGCCGGAACACAGCCTGATCAGCAACGGCAGCGTCAGCCTGGCGGACATCGCCCGGCACCCGGCGGTGTTTCCCGGCGGCAACACCTTTACCCACCATATCGTGCAGCGGCTGTTCGAGGCCCAGGGCCTGACGCCAAACATCGCCATGAGCACCAACTACCTGGAAACCATCAAGATGATGGTCTCCATTGGCCTTGCCTGGAGCGTATTGCCGCGCACCATGCTCGATGACCAGGTGGCACGCATCGCTTTGCCGGGCATACAGCTCAGTCGCCAGCTAGGCTATATCGTGCACACCGAAAGGACGCTGTCGAACGCTGCGCGGGCTTTCATGAGCCTATTGGATGCACAGGTCGATCTGCCAGGGAATCAGGCTTGAATCGCCGTGGCCCGTAGACCGTGGAACCCGCGCCGAACGCCCATCGAGCCAAGGCCCTTTGATAATGCGCAACCCCGTCGATACCGTGCCACCCCTGCCCCGCATCTACGCCCTGGACCCACAGGAGGCGGAGCAAAGCTGGGACAGCGCGCCGCAACTGCTGGCGGCGCTCAACGCTGCCCGGCTGGGCGCCTGGAGCTGGGAAATCGATACCGGCCGGATCAGCTGGTCCCGAGGCACTCAGGCCCTGTTCGGCTTCGACCCGCGCCAGCCGCTGCCTGAAGACCTGGAGTACCTGGACCTGCTGGCCCCCGAAGACCGCGCCAAGGTGGTCCGGGCCTTTCATGCGGTGCTGGCCGGCGAACCCGCTGTCCAGGCCATGCACCACCGTATCCAATGGCCCGATGGCAGCCTGCACTGGCTGGAAATCAACGGCAGCCTGCTACCGGACAAGGCCGGGCGTCGGCGAATGATCGGGGTGATCCGCGAAATCACCCACCAGCGCGAGCGCGAACACGCCCTCAGCCATTCGGAAAAGCGCTTCGCCACCCTGTTCCATTTGTGCCCGCTGATGGTCCTGCTGACCCGCCAGGCGGACGGCCTGATCAGCGAAGCCAACCAGTATTTCGAGAGCCTGTTCGGCTGGCCGTTGGCCGATGCC
The DNA here is from genome assembly GCF_013385455.1 of Pseudomonas sp. G1002. Lineage (NCBI taxonomy): Bacteria > Pseudomonadati > Pseudomonadota > Gammaproteobacteria > Pseudomonadales > Pseudomonadaceae > Pseudomonas > Pseudomonas sp. G1002. The sequence goes on along the minus strand of NZ_JACAPY010000015.1, from coordinate 6,516 downwards.
ATTGGCCGCAGCACATTGGAGCTGGGCCTCTGGGTACACCCCGAACAACGCGCGCATCTGGTCAAGGCCACCCAGCGCAAAGGCGCCCCCATCACCATGGAAGTGCAGTTTCGCGCCAGCAACGGGCAGGTCCACGATGGCACCCTCAGCGCCCAGAAAGTCGAGCTGGACGGCGAGGACTACCTGATCAGCACCTTCCTCGACACCACCGAGCGCAAGAATGCCGAGCAGGCCCTCAAGGACAGCCAGGAACGCCTGGACCTGGCCCTGGACTCGGCGCAACTGGGCACCTGGGACTGGCACATCCCCAGCGGCATGCTCTATGGCTCGGCCCGCGCCGCCCAACTGCACGGGCTGGAACCCCAACCGTTCCACGAATCCTTCGAGGCCTTCTTTGAAGGCATGCCCCAGGAAGAGCGCGAGAGCATGCGCAACGCCTACCGCACCCTGCGCGAAGGCCCGGCGGGCAACTACCAACTGACGTACCGCGTGCAACTGGAAGACGGCAGTTCACGCTACCTGGAAAGCCGCGCCCGCCTGTATCGCGATGACACGGGCGTACCGTTGCGAATGGCCGGGACCCTGCTCGACATCACCGACCAGGTTGAACGTGAGCAGCGCCTGATCGCATCCGAAGAAAAATTCGCCAGCCTGTTCCTCGCCAGCCCCGACCCAATCTGCGTGACGCGCCTGGAGACCGGCCAGTTTATCGAGATCAACCCGGCCTTCACCCAGACCTTCGGCTGGACCGCCGCCGAGGTGCTCAACAACAACGCCGAGCAGATCGGCTTGTGGGAGGAGTCCAGCCAACGCCTGCAGCGCATCGAGCAGGTGATCCGCGAACAATCCCTGAGCAACGTGGCAATCACCGTTCATCACAAGAACGGCCAGACCCTGAACTGTGTGATATCCAGCCGCCTGATCCAGGTCAGCGACCAACCCTGCATCGTCACCACCCTGCGGGACATCACCCAACAACAACGCTCGGAAGCGGCGCTCAAGGCCAGCGAAGAGAAGTTCGCCAAAGCCTTTCATTCCAGCCCCGATGCGGTGTCGATCACCGAGCGCGATACCGGGCGCTACGTGGAGGTCAATGACGGCTTCTGCCGCCTCACCGGCTACCGCGCCGAAGAAGCGATCGGCCTGACGCTCTACCAGATCGGCATCTGGGCCGATGAAAACCAGCGCGCGGCGTTATTGGCCGAGTTGCAGATCAAGGGCCGCATTCATCACCTGGAAATGCTCTGGCACAACAAGCGCGGCGAAGTGCTGGCGGTTGAAGTGTCGGTGGAGCCCATCACCCTCAATGAAACCCCCTGCCTGTTGCTGACCGCCCGGGACGTCAGCCTGCTGAAAAACGCCCAGGCGCAGATTCGCCACCTGGCCTATCACGACCCCCTGACCAACCTGCCCAACCGCGCCCTGCTGATGGACCGCCTGAGCCAGCAGATCGCCCTGCTCAAGCGCCACAACCTGCGGGGCGCCCTGCTGTTTCTTGACCTGGACCATTTCAAGCACATCAACGATTCCCTCGGCCACCCGGTCGGCGACACGGTGCTGAAGATCGTCACTGCACGCCTTGAAGCCAGTGTGCGCATGGAAGACACCGTGGCACGCCTGGGCGGCGATGAGTTTGTGGTGCTGCTCAGCGGCCTGGAAGGCACGCGCCCGCAAGTCAGCACTCAAGTCCAGGAGCTGGCCGATACCCTGCGCGAACTGTTATCCGAACCGATGTTCCTGGATGGCCACCGCCTGCAAGTCACCCCGAGCATTGGCGTGGCGCTGATCCCCGATCACGGCTCAACCCCGGCAGATTTGCTCAAGCGCGCTGACATCGCCCTGTACCGGGCCAAGGATTCAGGGCGCAACACCATCCAGATGTTCCACAACAGCATGCAGAAAACCGCCAGCGAGCGGCTGCGCATGGAAACCGACCTGCGCCTGGCCCTGTCCCGCGGCGAGTTCAGCGTGCATTACCAACCCCAGGTGGATGCGCGCGGCAACACCATCGTCGGCGCCGAGGCCCTGGTGCGCTGGCAACATCCGCAGTTGGGCGCACAGTCCCCGACGGAATTCATCAAGGTCCTGGAAGACAGCGGCCTGATCCTTGAAGTGGGCACCTGGATCCTCGACGAAGCCTGCAGCACCTTCGCGCAGTTGATTGCCGAGGGGCTGGTAGACCCGCTGAACTTCAGCCTGTGCGTCAACATCAGCCCGCGGCAGTTTCGCCAGAATGATTTTGTCGAACGGGTAGAACGCAGCCTGCGCACCCACCACCTGCCTTATACCCTGCTGAAGCTGGAAATCACCGAAGGCATCGTGATCCAGAATCTGGACGACACCATCAGCAAAATGCGCCGCCTGAAAAAGCTCGGCGTGAGTTTTGCGATGGATGATTTCGGCACCGGCTATTCGTCGCTGACCTACCTCAAGCGCCTGCCGGTGGATGCGCTGAAGATCGACCAGTCGTTTGTGCGCGACGCCACCCATGACCCCAACGATGCGGAGATCATCCGTGCCATTGTGGCCATGGCGCGCAGCTTGAACCTGGACGTCATTGCCGAAGGAGTGGAAACCCCTGAGCAACTGGCGTTTTTGCAGGGGCTTGGGTGTCATTTGTATCAGGGGTATCTGCACAGTCGGCCCTTGCCGGTGGAAGGGTTCAGGCAGGTACTGAAGCGAATGCCCCAGGCCACTTCATCGGAATAAGTTGCACCGGATTTTCCTGATGGGCAGCTGCTTTTTGAGCCTGTAGGTTCAGGTGCTTTCCATTTTCGGACACACCTACCATGCAGGATGCAAAGCACTCCCCGGCGCTGCTAGGCGGCGCCTCGAGATAACCGGCGCCAGGGTTGATGGACACCATGGGAGCAGACAGGGCATACAGCCAATGCTGTTGAATTTCATCCATGAGCAGGAGGTTCCAGAGTCGATGAGAGTAGCCGAGGCCAACTACCTACGCGGACACAGATTGCAAGGCATATGTAGCCGGCCACCATCGGGCTTGTCCTTTCTGCGCGCAGAAAAAAGACCACGAGATCTCGTGGCCTGTGTTTCTCAAACTTTGCACCTTTAAACCTAAACCAGCGTTAGCGCGGTGCCCTCTTCATCCATCCAGCTTGATGATTTCAGTGGGTGTTTATACCCGTAATCATCAAAAGCCCCATCAACGACGACAACAGAATGCATGAAGTTCGCCAACGTGCCGGTTGCACCATCTGCCAGCGCCTGGACGCTGCTGCTTCGGGTAAAGGCGAACAAACCCAGACGCCGCAGTGCATCACCAGGGGTCTCGCCATCATTGAGCGTGCTCATCGCCGCTTCAAAACTCTCGCCGGCACGAAACTCGTGGTTCTCCATTTGCGCCCGCTTGGCGCTGACGGCGTACAGGAAATTCGCATCCTTGAGCAGGCCGGCGTCGGTGCCTTTGAAATTCGAGTGTTCCCGGGCTGTTTTCAGTTCTGCATGGGTCAAGCTGACCTTGCTGGAATCGCGCATCGTCACGGTATAACCGTCGCGGGTCTCGGTGATGTTTTTATAGATGCCCCGGGGACTTTGCCCATACTTCATCATCGCCGCCTTGATCGCCGATACCGTGACACAGTTCCCCTCGACACCTTGATAGAATCCACTCCAGATATCCCCAGGCCTGACCCCGACCGGTACATTGGAAATAGGTGGGGGCCGCGTGCTTGAACCAACGGGCACTCCGTCCGGTACCTCCTCGGCGAGCATGTAGCCATAAGATTTGACGATAGATGGCTCGTCACCATTGCTGTGCTGCAGGCCATCCAGTACCAAGGCACTCGAATAGCCAAAAGTACTGACCACCCCCACCGCGCCCTGCTCCTGCATCTTGGCGGGTGGCACGATGCGCAAGAAGCCAGTCATGCCCAAGCCCTTCAACACGCGGTATTCCGTATCGCCTTTGAGCGTGTTCGATAAAACCTTTTCAAACGATGCCCCAGGGTCCTGGTCACCGCGGGTCATCTGCTTGCGCTTCGTGTACGCCGCCAGCATGAAGTTGGCCTGCTTCACCGCGTCGGGGTTGTTCCCAGCGAAACGCGAGGCCGTGGTCGCTTGCTGCAACTCTTGCCGGGAAAAATGCAGTTCGAAACCGTCCTTCATCGTGATGTCATAACCGTCTCCCGCCGGGGTGACTTTCTCGAGCATATCCGTGGCGTCTGGACCAAACCTCATCATCATCATTTTTATGACGCAGGCATGGCTGCTGCCATCAACAACCTCACCGAATCCTCGCTCGGCCGCGTTAAATCCGCTGAGAATGTCAACGGGCTGGCGGCCACGCCGGGTGGACGGCGTATCGACGTGGGGAACATCGACCGGAGCAACCGGCACATCCCGCTTGACCGGCTTAGCCGTTTGCCCCTCCTTGTCCAGCACGTAGACGTAGGGACGGTCGGGGCGATATTGACGGTCAAACCGATGCGCCACCCCATCCCGAATCAGCGCGGCACCGAAGTTATGCGCCTCCATGACGCCGACAGAGTTCTTGCCGACGAGTTGCTCCGAAGGGATCTGCTGCATAAAACGGCCCATGCCCATGCCCTTGAGCAGGTTCGATGCAGTCTCACCTTGTAAGGACGTGGTCAAGGCCGCGTTAAAGCTGCTGCTGATACGGCTGTCGGAACTGGACAATTGTTTGCGCTTGACGAAGACAGCCAATGCGAAATTCGCGTTTTCCACTGTACTGGCATCACCACCGACAAATCTCGACGCTGACGCAGTGCCATGCACTTCATGATCGGAAACATGCAACTTATAACCGTCTTTCAGCGTAACGTCATACCCCGAGCCAACGCGCTTTACTTCATCAAATAGATCAGCGCGCGCAGGACCGAAGGTCGATATCATCATCTGGATAACAGCAGAGTGGCTGGTCGTATCAAAATGCTCACCGAACTGTCGCTCGGTAGAATTCAAAGTACTTACACTGTCGACGGATTTATTTTCACCCCCGTATACACGCGCAGGATGATGGACCGCCGTACTCATTGCATAACCCGTATTCATCGTAATCATGGAGCACTCCTTTAAAGGGCGAACACACAACAGCCCGTGGTAACGCTGCCACTTGTGCACTGCGCTCAGGCATAAAAAGAAAGTGCATGAACACGGCATACAGTATTTTCTGCACGCGATGAACTGCACTCAGTCAGATAATAAGTTCAACAAGATCTAGTTATAGATTTAACGTGTTGCGCAGCAACGATCATCTTCTTATTGTTTTATGGACGCCCGGTTAGCCAACCAATGCAATAGCCCGTCCAAACCGCGGTCTTCCCGCTTTAGTCCCATACATTTCCTCACACCCATCAACCACTGCTACAGAGTGCCTGCTCCTGTTGACCATACCGATCAATGATTTATCAGCAAACGCACTGACCGGAACTTCTTTCATATGCTGGCGCAAGCCCAGACGCTTGAAGCCTTCCCCGGGCCCCGTTTCGTCTTCACCGTCGTTGAGGCTGTTTATTGCGGATTGAAAGCTCCTGCCTGCAGTCCCGTCATTGTTTTCCAGCATCGCTCGCTTGGCGCTGACGGCAAATAGAAAGTGCGCATCCTTGAGCATGCCGGGATCGCGCATCGGGACAAACTTCGAGCCACGCCTGGCTTGGGCCAATTCATCCTTGCTCAAATCCAGCGCGTACCCGTCACGCATGACAATGTGATAGCCATCACCCTTGGCTTGAACAGACTTGAAGATATCGGTCGGGCTTTGACCGAACTTCGCCATCGCCGCCTTGATCGCCGAAATGGTCACGCAATTACCGTCAGGGCCCTGGCGAAAACCGTTCCATATATTTGCCGGCTTGGCGCCGTTGCGCTTATCGGACAGATCAGGAAGCGGCTGCGGTGTTGGATCCGGCAGGGGTGCATCCGGCTTGGGCAGCACTGCCGGCGGGGGCGCAGGCGTTACCTTGGTCGCAACTGTATTCGCCAGTTCCTTGCCCGCCAGCAGGCCTTGCAACTGTGTAAAAAACTGGGTGAACAGTTCGAGGAGCTTTGCTAACAGCGGGGTGTCGCTGGCTGTGTTCCCAACGGTACTTTGATCGTTATTACCGAACGATGAGAGGACCTGGTTATTAACGAATACCGGCTGCACGGGAACCGATCGTCCTGGTGTGTTGCCGGTTTGCGAATGTTGATAATAGTTTCTGACCGCGCCCGCATTATTGATTTCTGAACAAGACATATAACCATCCTTCATCAAGGGCCCCCCGACGTTTTTGATCGGGAGCGCCTTGTTGAAAAAAACTGAGGAAGTGGCCGACTTACCTGCTTATCCGGCGGCCGGGATTAAACCGCCAGTCGTTGTCGAACGCTCGACGCCTGCCGCTGGTTTCGAACTCAAAGAAATCCTCAGACGGCCCTGGCGAAGTGATGTCCGGCTCCGGCTTATCCGGCTTCGGAGCATCTGGTTTAGGCGCATCCGGCTTCGGTGGGACCGGAGCGTCTGGCTTCGGCGGAACTGGCACGTCTGGCTTCGGCGGG
>NZ_JACAPY010000014.1:0-27479 GCF_013385455.1 Pseudomonas sp. G1002 | reverse complement strand
TACCTAAATAACGGATATGTACCCAACCCTCAGGACTTCAGCGCCTTCTTAGGATAAATGTCATACCGACTGGACTTCCCATCCAACGCATGACTCGGCTTCACCCCCTCAATGCAAGGCGCCTTACGCGGCCGCTTGACCACCACCCGATGACTGGCCAAAGCCAACGCCGCCGCCAACAACGCCGGCGCATCCGGATCATCCCCCACCAGCGGCCGAAACAACCTCATCTCCTTCTTCACCAACGCCGTCTTCTCCCGATGCGGAAACATCGGATCCAGATAAATCACCTGAGGCGGCTCCCCCTCCCAATCGCGCATCACCTCAATGGAGTTGCCCTTGAGCAACCTCATCCGCGCCACAATCGGCGCCACCTCAAAATCCTCTGCACCTCGCGCCAAGCCATCTTCCAGCAACGCCCCAATCAACGGCTGGCGTTCAATCAGGCTCATCTCGCAACCCAGGCTGGCCAACACAAATGCATCCTTTCCCAACCCAGCGGTAGCATCCAGCACCCTGGGCCGCACGCCCTGTGCCACACCCACCGCCTTGGCAATCATTTGCCCGCTGCCGCCGCCATACAGACGCCGGTGCGCCGCCCCACCCTCCACAAAATCCACCCGCACCGGCCCCGGCGCCTCAGGCCCCAGCTGTTGCAACTGCAGCCCCTGCTCCCCCACCTGCAAGGCAAAGTCCGCCTCATCCAGTTGCAAAGGCAACCCCAGCTGCTCGGCCCAGTGCTGCGCACGCGCCTGAAAACCTTCGGCCAAGGCCTCGACCCGAATGCGGCTGGCCGCTGGTTGTTCGCTCATCGGTGACTACGCTCAAAAATATTAAGGATCGGCAAAAAGCGGCCGATAAAAAAAAGGATCCGGCATTTTGCCAGAGCTGAGCGACGATCGAGAGAAATGTCAGACATTCCTTCGCTATTCACCGGTGTACTGCCGACCCACAACCACTTCGGCCTGCGCAATACCCAAGCGCTGGCCGGCGTCAGTCATGTGTGGCAGGACTTCTTCGCCCAGGCGTTGGCCGAACAGCTCGGCGACACGCCGGGCGCGCTCGCCAAGTCGGTGACGAAACCTGTGGACCCGGCGGTAGAACCCAGCGAAGGCAGTGACCTGCTGTCGCAGATCGTCACCCAGCGCGCCTGTGATGTGACAGACACCGAGATCGCCCCGCCCGAGCCGCTGTTCCTGCCCATCGCCGAATTCGAACTGGAACTGCTGCCACCGGCCCCGCCACCGTACCCGGCGGAAGAAGTGGTCGCCCAGCAAAAGCAGCAAAACTTCGAAAGCGCCTGGGTGCGCCCGATCGTCCTGGCCGCCGGCCAACCGCTGCCCGAACCGGGTCCCGCGCCGCAACCACGCCCGCTGCATTTGCCGATCGCCGAATTCGAACTGGACCTGCTGCCACCACCACCGCCACCGTTCCCGGCAGAAGAGCTGGTTGAGCAACAGAAAGCCCTGGATTTCGACAGCCGCTGGGCGCGTCCGCTGATCCTGCACAACCTGCGCCTGGCCGCCTGACCCTCAGCGACACACCCACCACCGACCCATGTCCAGATGAAAGTGATTACGGTGGGCGGCGTTGTAATCCGGGCTCAACACCACATTGAAATCCTTGCAGGCGCCGTCGCGCACTTGCCGCAGGAAGCGCGCACGCTCGCCGTCACCCGGCCAATCCTTGAGCACACTGATGGTGCGCCCGTCCGCCAGGCGAAACCCGGCGATATCCAAAGCATTGGCCGACGCATGCTGGCTGAGTCGCCCGTTGGCGCGGTTGTAGATGTTGCGACAGGCAAAGCTGCCCAGGTGATCGACCCGCGTCACTGCCTGGCCAAACACCGCCTGGGCCGCCGGTTGCAGGCTATGGCGCTCGAACAGGGCGAACGCCACGGCCAGCGGGCAACTGGCGAGAAAGCTGCTGCTCAAGCCGACATCAGCGCCTTGGACCCGCAATGTATTGCGCAGCGGGCAAGCCGCGTCGGCAGGGCTGTCCGCCTGATGGGCGACCCGCAGCCCGGAGGTCTTCAGCACTTGGTCACATAGGGCAGGATCATCCTGCAAACGCCCAAGCTTGAATCGGGTCAGCAGGTTCGGGCTTGCCCGCACGTCCAGCGGCGCCCACGGGTTCCACTCATCGGGCAGCGGCACCCAGCCCCGCCACACGCCAACCAACACACCACCTGCCAACACCAGCAGCACGCCCAGCACCTTGAAGAAACGCACGCCTCAGCCCTTGAACAGTTGATTGGCCTGGTTGAACGGCATCGAGCGCTCAGTGAAGGTAAACGTGCCCAACTCATGAACCTCCTGGGCCGCCCTGAAGAACTCGCCATAAGCCGCCAGGGCCATGGCCGAGCCGACGCTGATGCGCTTGACGCCCATCTCGCTCAACTGCGCCACGCTGAGTTTCAGGGCGCCTGACATCAAGATATTCACGGGCTTGGGTGCAACCGCCTTCACCACCGCCAATACTTCCTCGGCACTGCGCAGGGCCGGTGCATAGAGCACGTCGGCGCCAGCTTCGGCGTAGGCCTGCAGGCGGCGAATGGTGTCGGGCAAATCCAGCCGGCCATGCAGGAGGTTTTCCGCGCGAGCGGTCAGCGTGAAGGGGAATGGCAAACTGCGGGCAGCGGCGACTGCGGCTTCGACGCGCTCCACGGAAAGGTCAAAGGGATAGATCGGGTCGACGGCAATTCCGGTGGCGTCTTCGATGGAGCCACCGACAATCCCAGTCGCTGCCGCCCGCAGGATAGTCTCGGCGCAGCCTTCAGGGGTGTCACTGAAGCAGTTTTCCAGGTCGGCGGCGACGGGCAGCGAGGTCGCCTGGACGATCGCCCCGGCATTGCCCAAGGTGTCTTCCAGGGACAACGCACCTTCGGCATCCGGGCGGCCGAGGCTGAAGGCAAAGCCGGCGCTGGTGGTGGCCAGGGCTTCAAACCCCAGGCTGGCGAGCATTTTTGCGGAGCCGGCATCCCATGGATTGGGCATCACGAACGCGCGGTCACGCTCGTGCAGGGCCTTGAAGGTTTCGGCGCGAAGGGTTTGGGCATCCATGACTGACTCCTGTCGGGAAAAGGAGCCTTAGAGTAACCCCAGTTGCTCCACTGCGGGTTCTCGATGCAGGGTGGGCAATGCCGGCAAGCCGGGCAAGCGCAGCATCAATTTCTCATGAAAGCGCAAGGCCAGTTGGGCGGCCAGGCGGTTGTCGGAAGTGTGAAGAAACACGTAGGGCGTACGCCCCTCTTCGATCCAGCCGGCGACCTTTTCAATCCAGGGCACCAGGAACGGATCATTGGCTTCCAACTCCGGATGGCCAATAAAGCGCACTTGCGGAAACTGCGTCAGCGCCGCCGGGCGAGGCGGCACCTTGGGCTTTTTCGATTGGGCGTGCAGCACGGCTGCCGAGGTGGAGGTGCAACTGAACAACGCACGCGGGTCCAGGCAGATGCGCTCGACACCGCGGTCGCGCAGCAAGCGGTTGAGACTGCGCTCGGCGTCGCCCTTGGCGAAAAATTCCGAGTGACGCACCTCCACCGCCAACGGTCGCTCCAGCCCGTCGATAAACCCGGCCAACTCACCCAGGCGCTGCGGGGTAAAACTGGCCGGCAGCTGCAGCCACAACGGCGAAATACGCTCGCCCAACGGGCTCATCAACCCCAGGAAACTTTCCGCCGCCGGCAACTGCTCGATCAGGTTGCCGCTGTGGCTGATATCCCCCGGAAACTTGGCCGTGAAGCGAAAATGCCCGGGCATGATTTCAGCCCAGCGCTGCACGGTAGCGACGGAAGGACGGGCGTAGAACGTGGTGTTGCCCTCGACGGCGTTGAAGACCTGGGAATACAGGGCAAGGTAATCGCTGGAGCGGGCGTCGGCGGGATACAGGTATTCGCGCCAGGCGTTTTCACTCCAGGACGGACAACCGAGGTAGTAAGGCAACAGCATCAGATATGGATATCGAGGCCCAGCACTTCCATATCCCATTCGACAAAGCCGGCAGTGGTCAGGTAGCTGGCCAGGGCATTGGCGACGTTTTTGCTCATGGAGCGCGGGAAGATCATGTCTTGCTGGCGGGCAGGAACGCCGCTGGTGCGTGCACCGCCGGAACCCTGGGAACGGGTTGAAACAGCAGTGTTGTCAGACTGGATTTCAACAAAATCGGGCGAGTCTTCGACGGAGTCGTCTACCGTCACGTTCGCCTTGCGAGGCTTGCGCTTGAGGGGGTAGGACTGTGATGAAAAGCCGTCTATGCGCATACATGCGAACTCGGTATCGGTGATGGCATTTTAGTGGCGCTTTCCATGGCGCGCAAATGCTCTGGTGATAACTAGAACACATAATTGGTAAAAGGTTTAAAAGCACGGGCAAATTCTGACGATTGGCTATTTTTTCCTGAAATTGCCCGCACTTTTGACGTCAAATAATCCCGCGTTCAGCCTTGGTCTGCGCCACTTTATCCCGCAGGTACACGGGCGCCGCCTGGTCCGCCGGAATCGCCTCGCCTCGCTCCCAGGCAAAGCGTGCCAGGGCCAGCAGGTCTTCGGCGTGGGGCAGCATCCCGGCATCCTGGCCGGCAAGCGTCACGCCAATGCGCTCGCCGTAGCCCCAGCCGGTGCCGGCACCGAACCAGTCGCCGCAGGCATCAGCCGGCAAGGCCGCCGTTTCAGGCGACAGCACAGCTTCAGCCCCCACCAGGCGCATCTCGCCAGCGGTTTCGCGGTAGCAGCCCCAATACACTTCATCCATGCGCGCATCGATGGCCGCCGCGACCTGGTTGGCGCCGTGTTCGCGAAATGCCCGCTGCGCCAGCACCGCCAGGTTGGACACCGGCAACACCGGACGCTCCAGCGCAAATGCCAGGCCCTGGACCACACCGATAGCGATGCGCACGCCGGTGAACGCGCCCGGGCCACGCCCGAATGCGATGGCGTCCACCGCCGACAAGGTGGTGCCCGCGTCCAGCAGCAATTGCTTGATCATCGGCAACAGCTTCTGCGCGTGCAGGCGCGGGATCACCTCGTAGTGGCTCGTAACCTTGCCATCGTGCAGCAGGGCAACGGAGCAAGCTTCAGTCGCGGTGTCCAGGGCCAGCAAGGTGCTCATCGGTGTATGCATCCACGTTGAAAAAAAGTGCGTCAGTATAAACAACAACGGCCCGCAAGCGGGCCGTTGTCAATCAAGCGGATGAACGATCAGATCAGCGCTTCCAGTACTTTGCCAGTGATGGCTTCAACCGAACCCACACCTTCGATGTGGCTGTACTTCGGCTTGCCCTGGGCGGCCGAGAGTTTCTGGTAGAAGTCCACCAGCGGCTTGGTCTGGGAATGGTAGACCGACAGGCGATGACGCACGGTCTCTTCGGTGTCGTCCTTACGCTGTACCAGGTCTTCGCCGGTAACATCGTCCTTGCCCGCGACTTTCGGCGGGTTGTAGACGATGTGGTAGACGCGGCCCGAGGCCTCGTGAACACGACGACCGGCAATACGCTGCACGATCTCTTCGTCTTCAACGGCGATTTCCACCACGTTGTCCAGCTCGACGCCGGCCTTCACCAGGGCTTCAGCCTGGGGAATGGTGCGCGGGAAGCCGTCGAACAGGAAACCGTTCTTGCAGTCTTCCTGGCTGATGCGTTCCTTGACCAGGTTGATGATCAGGTCATCGGAGACCAGGCCGCCGCTGTCCATCACGCTCTTGGCGATCAGGCCCAGCTCGGTGCCGGCCTTGACGGCCGCACGCAGCATGTCGCCGGTGGAGATTTGTGGAATGCCGAATTTTTCAGTGATGAACTTTGCCTGAGTACCTTTACCGGCCCCGGGAGCTCCCAGCAGAATGACGCGCATCGATGTGCTCCTCAATTTTTTATAGAGATGACGCTCGGATTCGCCGCGTGGGGCCAATCTCGGAAATTTTGGGTCCAGGCCGCACAAACGGCCAAAGGCTGATCAAGATACACAGCAGGCCCAAACCACACAAGCCGCCGAAAGTAGGAGAAACCCGCGCCGCGCTGGCTTTACAAGCAGGTACAACCCTGACAGCAAAACGCCGGTCGCCAATTTTACGGCGACCGGCGCGGGGTATCTGCAAGCTATTGAGAACACGCCATAAATGTCAGCCGGTGTTGCGCAAACCAGCGGCAATACCGGCCACAGACACCAGCAGCGCCTGTTCCAGAGGGCTGTCTTGTGCCGCTTCCTGTTGCCGCGATCGGGCCAGCAATTCGGCCTGCAGCAGGTGCAACGGGTCCAGGTAGGTGTTGCGCAGGCGGATGAACTCAAGCGTATCGGGGCTGTGGGCCAGCAGCTGAGACTGGCCAGTCAGGCCAAGCACCACACTGCACGCCTGCGACAATAGGTCGCGTAAGTGCGCGCCCAATGGCAGCAGATCGGGCTGCACCAATCGCTCGTCATACAGCCGGGCGATGTCGGCGTCGGCCTTGGCCAGCACCATTTCCAGCATATCGATGCGCGTACGGAAGAACGGCCACTGCTCGCGCATCTGCCCCAGCAACTCGCCTTCGCCCCGCTCCAGGGCATTGTTCAACGCCGCTTCCCAGCCGAGCCAGGCGGGCAGCATCAGGCGTGTCTGGGTCCAGCCGAAGATCCACGGGATCGCCCGCAGGCTTTCAATGCCACCAGCCCGGCGCTTGGCCGGACGACTACCCAGGGGCAAGCGACCCAGTTCCTGCTCCGGGGTCGACTGGCGGAAATACTCGACGAATTGCGGATTTTCCCGCACCACGGCGCGGTAAGCACTGACACCGTCGGCGGCCAATTCGTCCATCAAGTGACGCCAGGCCGGTTCCGGTGGTGGCGGTGGCAGCAAGGTCGCCTCCAGCACCGCCGCCAGGTACAGGTTGAGATTCTGCTCGGCGATGTCCGGCAGGCCGAACTTGAAGCGGATCATCTCGCCCTGCTCAGTGGTGCGGAAACGCCCCGCCACCGACCCCGGAGGCTGCGACAGAATCGCCGCGTGAGCCGGGCCGCCGCCGCGGCCTACAGTGCCGCCACGACCGTGGAACAGCAGCAGTTCGACTTGTTGTTCGCGGCAGATTTCCACCAGCCGTTCCTGGGCCCGGTATTGCGCCCAGGCGGCGGCGGTAGTGCCCGCGTCCTTGGCCGAATCCGAGTAGCCGATCATTACTTCCTGCGGGCCCTGCAGGCGGGCGCGGTAGCCCGGCAACAGTAGCAGTTTCTCGATCACCGGGCCGGCGTTGTCCAGGTCAGCCAGGGTCTCGAACAACGGCACCACACGCATCGGCCGTTGTACGCCGGACTCCTTGAGCAGCAGTTGCACGGCCAACACGTCCGACGCGGCGCCGGCCATGGAGATGACGTAGGAACCCAGGGACGCAGCCGGTGCGGCAGCGATTTCCTTACAGGTGTTCAGCACTTCGGCGGTGTCTGCCGAAGGCTTGAAGTAGCCCGGCAACAAGGGGCGACGGTTGGCCAGTTCCTTCATCAGGAAGCTGATGCGCGCCTCTTCGTCCCAATCCTCGTACCGGCCAAGGCCCAGGTAGTCGGTGATTTCGGTCATGGCCGCGCAGTGGCGGGTGGAATCCTGACGTACGTCGAGGCGCACCAGGAACAAGCCAAACGTCACAGCCCGACGCAGGCAGTCCAGCAGCGGGCCGTCGGCAATCACGCCCATGCCGCAGCTATGCAGCGACTCGTAGCACAGTTGCAAAGGCTCGAGCAGGTCGCGGTTGTTTTGCAGCACATCGGCGGGCGCCGGCGTGGTGCTGGTCAACGAGGTGTGGGCCCATTGGCGTGTGGCGCGCAGCCGCTCACGCAATTGCTTGAGCAACGCCCGGTAAGGTTCGACGCTGTCACCCACCTTGACCTGCAATGCCGGGCTGGCCTGTTGCATCGACAGTTCGGAGGCGAGGTGGTCGATGTCGCGCAAGTACAGGTCAGCCGCCATCCAGCGCGCCAGCAACAGCACTTCGCGGGTGACCGGGGCGGTGACGTTGGGGTTGCCGTCGCGGTCGCCGCCCATCCAGGAAGCGAAGCGAATCGGCGCGGCCTCCAGAGGCAGGCGCAGGCCGGTAGCCGCGTGCAAGGCGTGATCGGCCTTGCGCAAATAATTCGGGATGGCGTGCCACAACGAATGCTCGATCACCGCAAAGCCCCACTTGGCTTCGTCTACCGGCGTGGGCCGGGTGCGGCGGATTTCTTCGGTGTGCCAGGCTTCGGCGATCAGGCGTTGCAGGCGATTGCGGATCTGCTCGCGCTCGGCGGTGGTGAGGTCGCGGTGATCCTGCAGGGCCAGTTGTGCGGCGATGGCGTCGTATTTCTGGATCAGGGTGCGGCGGGCGACTTCGGTGGGGTGGGCGGTGAGCACCAGTTCGATTTCCAACCGACCCAACTGGCGCGCCAGGGATTCGCTGCTGTGGCCTTCACTCTGCAGGCGCGCCAGCAGTTCCGGCAGCACCCGCGACTCGAACGGCGCCGGGGTTGATTCATCACGGCGGTGGATCAACTGATACTGTTCGGCGATATTGGCCAGGTTGAGAAACTGGTTGAAGGCCCGCGCCACCGGCAGCAGTTCGTCTTCCTTGAGTTGATTGAGGCTGGCGCTCAGCTCTTCGCCGGCCACCTGCTCCGAGGCTGCGCCACGGCGGTCGGCCTTGGCGCCTTTACGGATCTGCTCGATCTTGTCGAGGAATTCATCGCCGTACTGTTCTCGAATCGTGTTGCCCAACAGTTCACCCAGCAGGTGAACATCCTCACGCAAACGTGCATCGATATCGCTCATCAGCCAATCTCCAGCAGAAAATCCGGGACGCTTTGATCTTCAAGAGTGCCGCCCACGGCGACGTCTTACAAGGAACTTTAAACCTTGTGAGTTGCAGCTAGTCTCAACAGTAAGCCGCAGCGTTATCCGCGCTGGCCGGCTGGTCACTCATCATCGCCCGCGTACCGTGGGCTCCATTGAGGTTGCCATGAAAATCCGAGAACTGGCCCAGCATTGGGAAGAAAACGCCAAGGGTCGCCTGACCAAAACCGAATACGCCATCCATCTGGACGTGGAAGCCGCCGCCAGGCTGGCGGCGATCTCCGAGATGTACCCCAAACGCCATACCGAAGAACTGCTCGGCGAGTTGATTGGCGCAGCCCTCGAAGAGCTGGAAGCGAGCTTTCCCTACATCAAGGGCAAGCAGGTGATTGCCACCGATGAGGAAGGCGATCCGCTGTATGAGGATGTCGGCCCAACCCCACGTTTTCTCAGCCTGTCACGGCGTTACCTGCACGATTTGTCAGCTCAGTCCGACAAGCAGAAACACTAGTAAACCTGCGCCTCAAACCCCTTAACCTCCCGTATTCAGGGCCTCCCACAGGCCTTGGATACCGCTGCGCCATGCAAAAGTTCCAACTTTTAAACGCTGACCGTTCAGTCAAATATTTTTTTAGGCAAATCGCCATCTTCGCTGAACTATTCAAAAAAGCCTCCGGTCACAGCCAGTAAGCCATCACTTGGAACAGCCGTTTGAATAGGCGTCCTGAGCTAACCGCCGGGCCCCGCAGACACTGCAAGCCGGAGATGGATTTGATGTTTTTCAGGAGTTACCTAATGGAGTTGAAGACGATGAAGACCAGCACTGCCAAAACCTCGTTTAACCACCTGCGCGGGCTTAAATTGGCCGCGCTGGCAATCGGCACCAGCTTCGTACTGGCTGGCTGCGCCGGCAACCCGCCGACCGAGCAATACGCTGTTACCCAATCTGCGGTGAACAGCGCTGTCAGCGCCGGCGGTACCGAGTTCGCAGCCGTGGAGATGAAGTCTGCCCAGGACAAACTGAAGCAAGCTGAAATCGCCATGCACGACAAGAACTACGACGAAGCCCGTCGCCTGGCCGAACAGTCCGAGTGGGACGCTCGCGTAGCAGAGCGTAAAGCCCAGGCTGCCAAGGCCGAACAGGCTGTGAAGGATTCCCAGAAAGCTGTTCAGGAGCTGCGTCAGGAAGGCATGCGCCCGGCTGTGATCCAGCCGCAACAATAAGCCGCCGCCCCTGATTGCATTGCACCCGAAACCGAATTGAAAGGACGACACGACTATGCGTAAACAATTGATGATCCCTGCCCTGCTGGCGATGAGCGTTGCTCTGGCGGCTTGCTCCACCCCGCCGAACCAGAACCTGGAAAACGCTCGGACCAACTTCTCGGCCCTGCAAGCCAACCCGCAAGCCACCAAGGTAGCGGCGCTGGAAACCAAAGACGCCAGCGACTGGCTGGACAAGGCTGACAAGGCCTACCGCGACAAGGAAGACCAGAAGAAGGTCGACCAACTGGCCTACCTGACCAACCAGCGCGTTGAAGTGGCCAAGGACACCATCGTCCTGCGTGAGTCCGAAGCCAAGCTTAAAAACGCCGGTGACGAACGTGCCCGCGCCCTGCTGCAGGCCCGTGACGCGCAGATCAAGCAACTGCAAGACAGCTTGAACGCCAAGCAGACTGATCGCGGCACACTGGTGACCTTTGGTGACGTGCTGTTCGCCACCAACAAGTCGGACCTCAAGTCCAGCGGCCTGGTGAACATCACCAAGCTGGCGCAGTTCCTGCGCGATAACCCGGACCGTAAAGTGATCGTCGAAGGCTACACCGACAGCACCGGTTCCGACTCGTACAACCAGAGCCTGTCCGAGCGCCGCGCTGCTTCCGTACAGCGCGCACTGGCCAACCAGGGTGTGGATATCTCGCGCATCGTGACCCAGGGCTATGGCAAGGAATACCCGGTTGCCGATAACGGCAGCGTTTCGGGCCGCGCCATGAACCGCCGCGTTGAAGTGACCATCTCCAACGACAACCAGCCGGTCAAGCCACGTTCTTCGATGGCCAACTGATCGATTGATGCTGGAAAAAAAACCCACGTTACTGTGGGTTTTTTTTCGGGTCGTCGAACCGGACAGGTCGGTTGGGATCCTCGGCTGGTAGCTCTATCTTCCCGCCGTAGCCATGTTCCGACAGCTTGTCGAGCAAGTGCTTGAGCTTATGATCCTCGGCGTCGAGCATTTCCAGCTTCTCGTGCCCCCTGAGCATGTTCACCATGTTGCTTATTGCAGCAATATCTATCGCCACCTTCTCGCCCCGACTCGTGTAAATCACATCGCTTCTGTGGTGCGTTACGCAATACGGTTCCAGATATTTCCATCATCAACTACGACTGCACCGGAGGGCCCAGCCCGCACACCACGCCGACCGCTCCGTCGCTGAATGATCGTTTGAGGCCGCATGAAAAATCCCGCCAAATGGCGGGATTCTTTTATTTGCAGGCCAGGAATCAAGAGGTCCCAGTGCGCTTCAAGAGCATCGGGTCAGTAGCTTACTGGCGCCGAGTTATCCTGCTCCGGAGCCGCCTGCCCTTTGAGTTGGGCCAGCTCCGCCTCGAGCCTCTTGAGCCTTTCCTCAAGGCTTTCTTCGCCCTGCGCGCCCTGTGCACCACCGCCTCCTTGGGCGATCTGGTTCTTCAACTTCTGAATCTCTTGTTCCAATTGCTGAAGTCGCGAATCACCTCCCCCCGCACCTGCAGTGAATGGGGAAGACGAGTTGTTTACGCGAGGAATGTCCATTCAAGTGACTCCAAATTAAGTATCCGAGATAACCGATCCAGCGCTGCTGGCCAGTACGGAATCTGTGGCAATCCACTTAAAATGGTTCCAGACCTTTCCCACTTGGCTCGCGCTACTGCTCCAATTGCGGCGTTTCCTGCCCCATGCAACGCACTGCCTGCTTCTTGCTGTTGACCAGTACGCCGGTCAGCCCTTTCTGTTCGGTATCAAACAGCACCAGCACGCCATCAACGCATTGCGCCACCTGGGCGGCCGGGGTCAGGGAGATTTTGTAGTCCTCGCCCGGCACGGTCTTGAGCATGGTGAAGTCGCTGAGCAGCAACGCATCCTCGGGCTTGGCGAAGTGCAAATAGCCGTAGTACCACAGGCAGCCAACGGTACCGATGATGGTGCCGATGCCGGTGAGGATCAGGGGGATCATGTTGCGTTCTTCGCTCATTGCGGGTTCTCTGCGTTGGAGTTCGGGGCCGCCGGGTAATTGGGGATTTCCCCCAGGCGGCGCAGCCCGTTGAAATGCTGGGGGTCGTCCAGGTAGCGCAGCATCACAGTTTGCCAGGTCTTGTCGGCAAAGGTTTGCACGTGGCCACCCCGGGTCAGTTGCAGCACCCGCGGTGGCGGCGCAGTCTGATACAGGCGAATGCCGTTGGAGAGCGGCACGATCGGGTCGTCCAGGCTATGGAACAACAATTTCGGCACGCCGGTCAGCCGGGGCATGGCGTTGATCGCACTGTCGCCGTCCGGCACCAGCCACGACAACGGCACCTGGAACGGCCATGTTAGCCAGGAGGTGCTGAGGGCGAATTGTCCTACGTCACGATAACTGGCCGGCACACCATCCAGTACCAGCGCCTTGAGCTGCGGCTGACGTTCGGGATGTTCCGCCAGGTAGTGCACCACTAGCGCGCCGCCCAGGCTTTGGCCGAGCACGATCAGTGGCTGGCCCTGGGTTTCGGGGGCGTTGTCGATCCACTTGAAAGCGGCGTCGATGTCCTGGTAAACCGCCGGCAGCGAAGGTTCGCCTTCGGACAACCCGTAGCCGCGATAGTCCACCAACAGCACTTGATAGCCCTGCTCCGGCAGCCACCAGCTGCCGCCGAGGTGCCAGGCGAGATTGCCGCCATTGCCGTGCAGGTGCAGCACCGTGCCCTTGAGCGGCACGCCGGCCTTGGCCGGCAGCCACCAGGCGTGGAGCTTCAGGCCATCGGCGGTGGTCAATGTGACGTCACGGTATTGCAGGTGCGCCTTTTCCGGGGTGAACGGCATGCCGCGCTCCGGATAGAACAATAAGGAGCTGCAGCCGTTAAGGGTCAGTAGCAGGCAAAGAATGCCGAGGATTCTCATCCGTTGAAGCCTCGTGAATGGGTTGGGAACGATCCTGAAGACCTATGGAGATCAAAGGTGGGAGCGGGCTTGCTCGCGAATGCGGTGATTCAGTAACCACATCTGTTGCTGATACACCGCATTCGCGAGCAAGCCCGCTTCCACATTTTGACTGAGTTCCTTCAGAGATATCGTTAAAGGATATTGGAGTAATCCGCCTCGATCCGGTCCAGGCTCAAATGGTTGAGGAAGTTGGAGAAGCACATCCACGCCGCCAACGCATTCATGTCGCGAAACTGATCCGGCAGGTATTTGGGTGGCACCACCAGGCCTTCGTCCACCAGTTGGCGCAGGGTACGCATGTCTTCCAGGGTGGTCTTGCCGCAGAACAACAACGGCACTTGCTCCAGCTTGCCTTTGCGCACGGCCAACTGAATGTAGTTGTAAACCATGATAAAGCCCTTGAGGTAGGACAAATCCTTGGTAAACGGCAGGCCCGTAGGCGTCGACCCACGGAAAACCCGGCTGGCGTTGCCGTAGCTTTCCGCCATCTCAAAGCCCTGCTCGCGGAAGAATTCGAACACCTGCAGGAAGTCGGCTCCCTGCTCCACCATATGAATGGCGCGAGTGCGGTTGGTCAGCTTGCGCAGGCGGCTGGGGTAGGAGGCGAAGGTGATGATTTCCATCAGGATCGCCAGGCCTTCCTGGGTCACGGTCGACGAGGGCGGGCCCTTGGACAGGAAGGTGCAGATCGGCTGGTTTTGCCCATTGAGGGTGGTGCCCACGTGCACCAGGCCTTCATGGACCTCCAGGGCGCGCACGTCGCGGTCGTTGAACATCGCGTCGGCGCGGATCTTGATGTAGTCGGCACCTGCCGCCGCATCCGCCACGATACCGTCGGACTCGAACACCCGGATGGTTTCCTCGGCCTCGCCGAATACCTTGTTCAGGCGGCTCTGCAGCAGGTTGACGGCGTCCTTGGCGGTCAGGGTCTTGGCTTCGTCCTTGAGGTCGCCACGGCCATCGATATTGTTCAGGTAGTCCGACATCATCAGGCCGAGGTCGGCCAGGGTCGGGTCACCGGCATGGAACGCATCGGAAGCGGCGCCATACAGCTCCTGGGAGATCAGGCCGAAATCCTCGGTGCCCCGCGCTTCGAGCATGCGCACCACCATGCGGTACTCCTTGCACATGCGCCGCATGATCTGCCCGACCGGGTTGAACTGGCCAAGCTGGCGGGTGATGTCACGCTCGATGTTCTGGAACTCCAGCTTCACCGCGCTGGAATCGAACGACAGCGGCCGGGTCAGGTAGTAGTCGCGGTCCACCGCCGGCATTTCCTTGCCCTTGGCCTTGAGGAATCCCTGGCGAATATTCTCGTCCCACTTCACGGCGTCGAGGACGCGAATCGGTGTTTGCGCCAGCACAATGCGATCGGACAAGGCGCGTATCGTCTGCTGGTAATCGTCCACCCGGTACTTCCTCTTTAAACGTTATTTGCCTGCACGCTGGTAGCGCACGGCTTCGACGAACACATCGGCATTGGCCGGATCATCCAGGTACGCAAATACCCGGGCCATGGAACTGTCGATCAACACACCGGCACCCTCGACGGTTTCGACGGTGCTGCCACTCAGGACCTTCTGGCCGACCGCCTGGTGGACCTGATCCAGGTCGAGGTTGTAGACCACCAGCTCGTGCTCATCATTCAATTCGAACCCGGCGAGGATGTAATGCCCGCCGAACCTGGCCGGCAATGGCGCCGACAGATACCAGCGGCTGCCATGCCGGGAAACCGTGAACAGGTATTCATCCCGCTGGCCCGGCTTGGCCTTAGGGTAGCTCACGGCTTTGTAGCGGTGCTTACCGACGCGGCTGATTTGCAGGTTGAGCGGCTCACCCCAGGCGTTTTTGCTGGCCCATTTGCCAAGCAGACCATCAGGCGCCGCCTCGCTGGCGGGCAACGGGTCCTTGAAGGTCACCAGGCAACCGCTGAGCAACAGGAACGACAAGGCGATCACGACGACGCGCCAGGCTTTCATTGGACAATCCCCTGTGTCAGACCGAAGCCAACACCAAATGCATGTAACGCTTGAGGATCTCAAGCATTTCTTCGCTGGTCAGAGGCTCTGCGCCGCCCAGCAGGCCCTGATATTCCATCCGACCGATAATCGCCGTCAACACTTTGGCATCCTGTTGCGGCTCGCGGGAACCCAATACCTGGAAAAACTGGCAAGTGCCCTGCAGCAGGATTTGCTGGTGGGAGCGCACCAGCTCGGCCAGGCGCGGGTTCAGCAGCGCTTCCTGGCGAAACGCCTGCTCGGCCATCAGGTGCTCACGGCGGTTGAGCAATTGGCGTTGCACGTAATCGGCGGTCAGGCGCGCGATGTCATCGGCCAGTTGCGAGCGCGACTGCGGGCTGCCGTCGCCATAAGCCACCATCTCGCGCAGCAGGCCTTCGTTACGCACCCACAACTTGCCCATGAACGCGGCGCTGCGCTCCACATATTGGGCGAAGGTGTCGGTGAGCAGGTCGTCGATGTCCTTGAAGTAATAGGTGGTGGCCGACAACGGCACACCGGCTTCCGCCGCCACCGCACGGTGACGCACGGCACGCACGCCTTCGCGTACCACGATGCGCATCGCTGCATCGAGAATGTCCTGCCTGCGCTGCTCACTGCCCCGGCGACTGGCCTTGCGGCCCTGGTACTGAACACTTTCAGCCACGGCAGCGGCAATGCCGGCGGCACCCTTTTGAGCCATTACGCGGTTCACGACGGATCTTCCTCCACAGTGTGACGCGGAGCGTCACGGGCTGCGTTCCCACGCGGAGCGTGGGAACGATCACCTGGCGCTGTTTACTTGACGCTTATAAACGCCACATAAAAAAGCCGCCTTATAAAAGGCGGCTTCGGATTTCGCTACGGTTACGCTTGTGGCCGCATGTGCGGGAACAAGATCACGTCACGGATCGACGGCGAGTTGGTCAACAACATCACCAACCGGTCGATGCCGATACCTTCACCGGCGGTAGGCGGCATGCCGTATTCCAGGGCGCGTACGAAGTCGGCGTCGTAGTGCATCGCCTCGTCGTCGCCAGCGTCCTTGTCGGCCACCTGGGCCATGAAGCGCTCGGCCTGGTCTTCGGCATCGTTCAGCTCGGAGTAGGCGTTGGCGATTTCACGGCCGCCGATGAACAGCTCGAAACGGTCGGTGACGTTCGGGTTGTCATCGTTGCGACGGGCCAGCGGCGACACTTCGAACGGGTACTGGGTAATGAAGTGCGGCTGCTCCAGCTTGTGCTCCACCAGCTCTTCGAAAATCATCACCTGCAATTTGCCCAGGCCTTCGAAGCCCAGCACCTTGGCGCCGGCTTTCTTGGCGATGGCGCGGGCCTTGTCGATGTCGTTCAGGTCATCGGCGGTCAGCTCAGGGTTGTACTTGAGGATCGAGTCGAACACCGACAGGCGCACGAACGGCTCGCCGAAGTGGAACACCTTGTCGCCGTATGGCACGTCGGTGGTGCCCAGGACCAGTTGCGCCAGTTCGCGGAACAGTTCCTCGGTCAGGTCCATGTTGTCTTCGTAGTCGGCGTAGGCCTGGTAGAACTCCAACATGGTGAATTCAGGGTTGTGACGGGTCGAAACGCCTTCGTTACGGAAGTTGCGGTTGATCTCGAACACTTTTTCGAAGCCGCCAACAACAAGCCGCTTGAGGTACAGCTCAGGCGCAATACGCAGGAACATTTCCATGTCCAGCGCGTTGTGGTGGGTTTCGAACGGCTTGGCTGCGGCACCACCCGGGATGGTTTGCAGCATCGGCGTTTCAACTTCGAGGAAGTCGCGCTTCATCAGGAAGCTGCGGATGTGCGCAATAACCTGCGAACGCACGCGGAAGGTCTGGCGCACTTCTTCGTTGACGATCAGGTCAACGTAGCGCTGGCGATAGCGCTGCTCGGTGTCGGTCAGGCCGTGGTGCTTGTCCGGCAGCGGGCGCAGGGATTTGGTCAGCAGGCGCACGCTGGTCATTTCAACGTACAGGTCACCCTTGCCGGAACGGGCCAGGGTGCCTTCGGCGGCAATGATGTCGCCCATGTCCCAGGTTTTCACCGAGGCCAGGGTTTCTTCGGACAGGGTTTTACGGTTGACGTAGACCTGGATGCGACCGGTCATGTCCTGGATCACCATGAACGAGCCACGGTTGAGCATGATGCGACCGGCAACCTTGACCGGGATTGCAGCCTCTGCCAGCTCTTCCTTGGTCTTGTCCGCGTACTGTTTCTGCAAGGCATCGCAGTAGTTTTCGCGGCGGAAGTCGTTCGGGAAGGCATTGCCCTTGGCGCGCTCGGCAGCAAGCTTTTCCTTGCGCAGGGCGATCAGGGAGTTTTCTTCCTGTTGCAGGGCTTGCGGGTCGAGTTGTTGGTCGCTCATGTCTTTAAATTTTCCATCAGGTTCGTTGTCCCCGGCCTGCGGCCGGGGATCGCCGGCAAGCCGGCTCCTACAAAGGAGTTACAGGCCAGATTTCAGGCTGGCTTCCAGGTATTCGTCGATATCACCGTCGAGCACCTTGTCGCAGTCGCTGCGTTCGATGTTGGTACGCAGATCCTTGATCCGCGACGCGTCGAGCACATACGAGCGGATCTGGTGACCCCAGCCGATATCCGACTTGGTGTCTTCCAGCGCCTGGGACGCGGCGTTGCGTTTCTGCATTTCCTGCTCGTACAACTTGGCCCGCAGCATTTTCATGGCGGTGTCCTTGTTCGCGTGCTGGGAACGTTCGTTCTGGCAGCTCACCACGGTATTGGTCGGTACGTGGGTAATACGTACGGCCGAGTCGGTGGTGTTTACGTGCTGGCCACCGGCACCGGAGGAACGGTAGGTGTCGATCCGCAGGTCTGCCGGGTTGATCTCGATTTCCACCTTGTCGTCGATCTCTGGCGAGACGAAAACGGCGGAGAACGACGTGTGGCGACGGTTGCCGGAGTCGAACGGGCTCTTGCGCACCAGGCGGTGTACGCCGATCTCGGTCCGCAGCCAGCCAAAGGCGTATTCGCCCTTGATGTGCACGGTCGCGCCCTTGATGCCGGCGACTTCACCGGCCGACAGTTCCATGATGGTCGCGTCGAAACCGCGTTTGTCGGCCCAGCGCAGGTACATGCGCAACAGGATGTTGGCCCAGTCCTGGGCTTCGGTGCCGCCAGAACCGGCCTGGATGTCCAGGTAGGCGTTGTTCGGGTCCATTTCATGGCTGAACATGCGGCGGAATTCGAGTTTGGCGAGGTTTTCCTCGAGACGGGCCAGCTCGGCGACGACATCGCCCACTGCGCCTTCGTCGTTTTCTTCGACGGCCATGTCCAGCAGGTCGCGGCAATCGCCCAGACCGGTGTTCAATTCGTCGAGGGTGTCGACGATCTGCGCCAGCGCAGCGCGCTCGCGGCCCAGTTCCTGGGCATATTCAGGTTTGTTCCAGACAGCCGGATCTTCAAGCTCGCGATTGACTTCGGTCAGACGCTCATGCTTTTGATCGTAGTCAAAGATACCCCCGAATAGTTTCGGAGCGCTCGGACAGGTCCTTGATGGTGTTAAGGATCGGGTTGATTTCCATGGCGGGCAGCACTCGTTGGCGAACTTTTGAAAGCCGACGAGTATAACGACAAACGGCTGATAACGGCAGTCCGCTTGGCCGAAAAGGCGGGGATATGCACCATCCAGACAGCGATGAAGATCAAATGTGGGAGCGGGCTTGCTCGCGAATGCGGTGGTTCAGTCGCCAGATGCATTGACTGACACACCGCATTCGCGAGCAAGCCCGCTCCCACATTAGGTCTGCGACATCCCGCAGACCGTATTCCCTACTCGATCCCCACCTGATTGCGCCCATTGTGCTTGGCCAGGTACAGGCCCTTGTCCGCCGCCGAGATCAATTGCCGGCAATCGGTGCCCTGCACCGGGGTCATGGTCGCCAAGCCAATACTGATGGTCAGGCTCGCCCCTTCTGCCGGGGCAATGTGCGGGATTTTCAGGCTCGCCACCGCCTGGCGCAGCTTCTCGGCCACCAGCCGCGCACCGCCCGGCGAGGTATTGGGCAGCACCAGGGCAAACTCTTCACCGCCATAACGCGCCGGCAAATCCGAAGGACGGCTGCTGGCATCACGAATGGTCGCCGCCACCTTGCGCAACGCCTCGTCGCCTTCCAGGTGGCCGAAACTGTCGTTGTAGGTCTTGAAGAAGTCCACGTCGATCATCAGCAGCGACAGTTGGGTCTGGTCACGCATGGCGCGGCGCCATTCCAGTTCCAGGTATTCGTCGAAATGCCGGCGATTGGACAGCCCGGTCAGGCCGTCGGAGTTCATCAGCCGTTGCAGCACCAGGTTGGTGTCCAGCAACTGCTGTTGGCTGACCCGCAGCGCCCGGTAGGCCGCGTCCCGTTGCAACAGAGTCATGTAGGAGCGCGAGTGATAGCGGATGCGCGCCACCAGTTCGATGTTATCCGGCAGCTTGACCAGGTAGTCGTTGGCCCCGGCAGCAAACGCCGCGCTCTTGATCAGCGGGTCTTCCTTGGTGGAAAGCACGATGATCGGGATGTTCTGCGTCGCCGGGTGATTGCGGTATTCGCGCACCAGGGTCAGGCCATCGAGACCCGGCATCACCAGGTCCTGCAGGATCACCGTCGGCTTGATACGGATCGCCTGGGCAATGGCCTGGTGCGGGTCGGCGCAAAAGTGGAAGTCGATATTGTCTTCATGGGCCAGGCCCCGGCGAACGGCCTCGCCGATCATCGCCTGGTCGTCGACGAGCAGCACCATGGCGGCGTTTTCGTCGGTCTTGAAGTCGTCGAGCTGCAAATCATTCATTTACGGTCACCTGAATTACTACCTGCAGGCCAGGACAGCGTGTGATATCGGTCATTTTGCGAATACCTCCAGCAATCGTGGCGCAATTCTGTCCAATGGGCGAATTTCAACAGCCGCGTCAATCGCCGCTGCCGCTTTGGGCATGCCGTAAACAGCACAGCTTTGCTGGTCCTGCGCGATGGTCAGGTAGCCTTGCTGACGCATCAACTTAAGTCCCTGGGCGCCATCACGCCCCATCCCCGTCAGCAGCACGCCAACGGCATCGCCATTCCAGTAGCTGGCGACGCTCTCGAAAAACACGTCGATGGACGGCCGATAAATCTCGTTCACAGGTTCGGCGGTATAGGCCAGCGTGCCGTTCTTCAGCAGACGAATGTGATGGTTGGTGCCCGCCAGCAACACGACGCCACTTTGGGGCGGCTCGCCTTCCCGGGCCAGGCGCACCGGCAGGCCCGAGGCACTGCTCAGCCATTCGGCCATGCCGGCGGCGAACACCTGGTCCACATGCTGCACCAGCACAATGGCCGGCGAGAAGTCCCGGGGCAAGCCCTTGAGCAGGGATTCCAGGGCAGCCGGGCCGCCTGCGGACGAACCGATGGCCACCAGGCTCTGGCGTTTGCCCGTGGCCCGCTGGGGCGCAGGCTCGGCCCGCACGCGGCTGCCACGCTGGCCAATCAGCCAGCCGATATTGAGGATCTTGCGCAACAGCGGTGCCGCGGCGTCCTTCGGATTGCCCACGCCCAGTGCAGGCGTGTCAACCACGTCCAGGGCGCCATGGCCCATGGCTTCGAATACACGGCTGACGTTGGCCTGGCGGTCGACGGTGACAATCAGGATCGCACAGGGCGTCTCGGCCATGATCTGCCGGGTGGCCTCCACACCGTCCATCACCGGCATGATCAGGTCCATCAGAATCAGGTCGGGCGTGAATTCGGCGCAACGCTGCACTGCTTCCAGGCCGTTGCCTGCAACCCACACCACTTCGTGGGCCGGCTCAAGGCTCAACGCCCGGCGCAAGGCCTCCACGGCCATGGGCATGTCATTGACGATCGCAATCCTCATGCCCGTGCTCCTCCAATCAGCTCCACCACCGCGTCCAACAGCGCGTCGTCATGGAAGCTGGCCTTGGCTAGATAATAGTCGGCGCCGGCGTCCAGTCCACGACGACGGTCTTCTTCCCGATCCTTGTAGGAAACAACCATCACCGGCAGGGATTGCAGGCGAGTATCACGGCGCAAGAGTGTGACCAATTCAATACCGTCCATGCGAGGCATATCAATGTCCGTGATCAGCAGGTCGAAGTCTTCGGAGCGCAGCGCGTTCCAGCCATCCATGCCATCGACCGCCACGGCCACTTCATAACCGCGATTAAGTAACAATTTGCGTTGCAGCTCACGCACGGTCAGCGAGTCATCCACCACCAGAATACGCTTGCGCGGTGCTTCGAGGGTTTGCTGGGTGCGTCGGGCGATGCGCTCCAGACGACCGGTATTCAGCAGTTTGTCCACCGATCGCAGCATGTCTTCGACGTCGACGATCAGCACCACCGAACCGTCATCGAGCAACGCTCCGGCGGAGATGTCCTGGACCTTGCCCAACCGGTCATCCAGGGGCAATACCACCAGCGTGCGTTCGCCGATAAAACGCTCCACGGCAATCCCGTAGACCGCATCGCGCTCGCGGATCACCACGACCTTCAGGGTTTCCTGACTGCCCTGCCCCGGCGGGCGCTGCAGCAACTGGCTGGCGGCGACCAGGCCGACATGCCGGCCTTCGTGCCAGAAATGCTGGCGGCCTTCCAGTTGCACGATGTCGTCGGGCGCAAGATCGCACATGCGCTCGATGTGGGCCAGCGGGAAGGCGTAGGCCTCCTCGCCAACTTCCACCACCAGGCTGCGCACTACCGATAGGGTCAACGGCACTTCCAGGTGGAAGCGACTGCCCTGCCCCGCCGTCTGCTCCAGCACCACCGCGCCGCGCAACTGGCGCACCATATGCTGCACCGCATCCAGGCCGACCCCGCGCCCCGAGACCTCGGTGACCTTGTCCCGCAGGCTGAACCCCGGCAGGAACAGGAACGTGAGCAGTTCCTCTTCGCTCAGGCGCAGGGCGGTTTCCACCGGCGACAAATGCCGGTCGACGATGGTGCCGCGCAGGCGCTCCAGGTCGACACCGTTACCGTCGTCGCTCAACTCCAGCACCAGCAAGCCGGCCTGGTGAGACGCCCGCAGGCGGATCAGGCCTTCAGCCGGTTTGCCCGCCAGCAGGCGTTGCTCGGGCATTTCAATGCCGTGGTCCACAGCATTGCGCAGTAAATGGGTCAGCGGCGCTTCGAGCTTTTCCAGCACATCGCGGTCGACCTGGGTTTTCTCGCCTTCGATTTCCAGGCGTACCTGTTTACCAAGGCTGCGGCCCAGGTCACGCACCATGCGCACCTGCCCGGCCAGCACGTCGGCAAACGGCCGCATGCGGCATGCCAGCGCGGTGTCGTACAAGACTTGGGCGCGTTGCCCGGCCTGCCAGCCGAACTCGTCGATTTCGGCGGTTTTTTCCGCGAGCAGCGCCTGGGCTTCGCTCAACAGGCGGCGGGTGTCGGCCAGGGCTTCCTGGGCTTCCAGGCTCAGGTCGACGGTCTTGAGGTGGCCGTCGAGGTTTTCCAGGGCGCGGGCGCTGTTGCTCTGGATGCGCTTGAGGCGTTGCAAGCTGGCGAGGTAAGGCTTGAGCCGCTGGGTTTCCACCAGGGACTTGCTGGACAGGTCCAACAGGCTGTTCAAGCGTTCGGCGGTCACCCGCAACACCCGCTCGCCGCCTTCGGTCATGCGCTTATTTTGGCGCGGCAGTTCGGCACTGACCGGCGGCGCGGGTTCGGGCTCCGGCGGCAGGGTCAGCAGCGCTTCCATCGACAATTCAGGTTCTGGCGCGGGCGTTGGCGGCGGCGCGGGCTTTGGCGCAGCGGGCGGTGCGACTTTCTGCGACGGATCGAGCAACCGCTCCATCAATGCCACATAGGACTCGATGTCCGCCGGGCCCACGGTATTGCCCGGCGTAGCAATGCGCATCAGCAAATCGGTGCCTTGCAGCAGTGCGTCGATATGTTCCGGCAGCAGGTACAAGCGGCTTTCCTGGGCGCTGACCAGGCAATCTTCCATCACGTGGGCCACGCTGACCCCCGCGTCCACCCCGACAATCCGCGCCGCGCCCTTCAGGGAATGGGCGGCGCGCATGCAGGCTTCGAGCTGGTCGGCCTGGGTCGGGTTGCGCTCCAGGGCCAGCAGGCCGGCGCTGAGCACCTGGGTCTGGGCGTCGGCTTCCAGGCTGAACAGCTCCAGCAGCGAGGCATCGCGCATCTGGTCGGGGGTCATGTGAGGCTCCGGGTCACGGCAGACAACAATTGCGCCTCGTCCAGCCAGCGCAGGCTGCGGCCTTTCCACTGCAACACCCCTTGGGTATAGCGGGCGCTGGCCTGGGTGCCGGAGGCAGACGCCGCGTTCAAGGTGCGTTCATCAATGGCATGGATACCGTCCACTTCGTCCACCGGCACCACCACGGGGCCGTCCTGCGCCGCGATGATCAGCATGCGCGGCATGATTCGTGCGCCACTGGGGCCGCTGCCGGTGCTGTCCAGCCCCAGCAATTCCACCAGTGACAGGCACGCCACCAGTGCGCCACGCACATTGGCCACGCCCAGCAAGGCGCGGGAACGCTGATGGGGCAAGGAATGGATCGGCTGCAACGGCGCCACTTCCACCAGGCAGCGAGTGGCGATGCCCAGCCATTCTTCGCCGAGGCGGAACATCAGCAGCGAACGGGTGAGGACATCACCCTCGACTTCCGGCGTCGCGACGGGGCGGTGATCGTCCTGCTGCAAGGCATAACGGTCGAGCAGGCGCGTGGCGGCGGCGGAATACACCGAGCAATTGCGACAGTGAATGTGCTCGGCCAGCAACGGGCAGGACTTGTCACCGTGGATGCCGATGCGGTTCCAGCAGTCATCGATGGCCTGGGTATCGGCCAGGGTCAGGTTCAGCTCGGGATCCAGGGTCATGATTTACGCTCACTGTCAGCTCGCTCGCTGCGCGCGGCACGAGCCTGCAAACGCCGGGCGCCGGCGACATCGCCCTGGGACTCGAGCAACGCGGCCAGGTGCATCAAGGCCTGCGGGTGCTGGGGTTCCAGGTACAAGGCTTTTCTGTAATAACCCTGGGCTTCCAGGGCGCTGCCGGCCACATCGCTGAGCAGGCCCAGCCAATAAAACACCTGGGCCGCCGGCGGATGGCTCTGCAAATAACGCTCGCAGGCAGAACGGGCTTCCAGGCTCTTGCCTTCATTGGCCAGGGTCGCAATCTGACTGAGCAGATCGGCGGCGTCCGACTGCGGGGGCGGCGGCTTGATCGGTACCACTTGGGCACTGACGGTGCTGAACGGCCGGGGCCTGGTCGGGATAGGCGCGGCACTGCGCTGAGGAATCGGCGCGGGCATCGGCACAAATACCGGTTCAGGCGCGGGCTCCGCATGCCGGCTGAAGGCAAACGACTGCGGCACGCCAATCGAACGCATGCCCAGGCGCCCCAGCAGGCTGCCTTCGGCAGGCCCGATAAACAGCACGCCGTCGACGTGGGTCAGGCCCTTGAGCACTTCAAACACCTGCTTCTGGGTCGGCTGGTCGAAGTAGATCAGCAGGTTGCGGCAGAACACAAAATCGTAGGTGGGCTCGTTGGCCAGCAGCGTGGGGTCCAGCAGGTTGCCCACCTGCAGGCGCACTTGTTCGCGTACCCGGTCGGCAATCCGGTAGCCGTCGGTTTGCTCGGTGAAGTGGCGATCGCGGAACTCGAGGTCCTGGCCGCGAAACGAATTCTTGCCGTACACCCCACGGCGGGCGCGCTCCACCGACAGCGGGCTGACGTCCATGCCCTGCACCTTGAACTGATGCGGTGCCAGCCCGGCGTCGAGCAAGGCCATGGCAATCGAATAGGGTTCTTCGCCGGTGGAACACGGCAGGCTGAGGATCCGCAGGGCGCGCATCTGCTTGATTTCGGCCAGGCGGGTGACCGCCAGCCGGCCCAGGGTGGCGAAGGATTCGGGGTAACGGAAAAACCAGGTTTCGGGGACGATCACCGCTTCGATCAGCGCTTGCTGTTCGTCGGTGGAGGCCTGCAATTGCTGCCAGTATTGATCGGCGGTCTGCGCGCTGAGCGCCATGCTGCGCTGGCGTACGGCACGCTCGATAATCGCTTCGCCCACCGAGGCAACGTCCAGGCCAATGCGCTCCTTAAGGAAGTCGAAGAAGCGTTGATCACTGCTCATCAACCCTCCTCGCCCGCGGCAAACAGCAGCGCCTGCACGTCAGCCGTCAGCAGGTCCGCCACGCCGATCCACTGCATCAAGCCACGCTCGTCTTCGCGCACCGGGCCCAGGTAACGTGCCTGGCGGTTGTCCAGGCCGTAGGGCTGGAACTCCGCCGGGTCACAGCGTAGGGTATCGGTGGCCTGTTCGAGGATCAGCCCCAGCCAGCGTGCCGGAGTGAGTGCATCCGGCTGATAATTGACCAGCACCAGGCGCGTGCTGGTGCGGGCCTGGGCCGGCGTACCGAAGGTCAAGGCACTGAGATCGATCACCGGCACCATTGCCCCGCGATGGGCAAAGATCCCGGCGACCCACGCAGGCGCATGGGCAATGGGCTTGAGCGGCAGGCGCGGCAGCACCTCGGCCACTTCCGTGGCCTTGAGGGCATACCGTTCATTACCGATGTGAAACACCAGGAACAGTGCTTTCTTCACTGCCGCAACGGCACCGCGTTTAGCCGCGAGGTCGTTCATCAGACTTTAAAACGCGACACGCCGCTGCGCAGGCCAACGGCGACCTGGCTCAGCTCGTCGATGGCAAAGCTGGCCTGACGCAGGGACTCCACGGTCTGGCTGCTGGCATCGCCCAACTGCACCAGCGCATGGTTGATCTGCTCGGCGCCGGTGGCCTGGGCCTGCATGCCTTCGTTGACCATCAACACCCGCGGCGCCAGGGCCTGCACCTGATGGATGATCTGCGACAGCTGCTCGCCCACCTGCTGCACCTCGAACATGCCACGGCGCACTTCTTCAGAGAACTTGTCCATGCCCATCACCCCGGCCGACACCGCCGACTGGATCTCGCGCACCATCTGCTCGATGTCGTAGGTGGCCACGGCGGTCTGGTCGGCCAGGCGCCGCACTTCGGTGGCTACCACGGCAAACCCGCGACCGTACTCACCGGCCTTCTCGGCCTCGATGGCAGCGTTGAGGGACAACAGGTTGGTCTGGTCGGCGACCTTGACGATGGTCACCACCACCTGGTTGATGTTGCCGGCCTTCTCATTGAGGATCGCCAGCTTGGCGTTCACCAGGTCGGCCGCGCCCATCACCGAGTGCATGGTTTCTTCCATGCGCGCCAGGCCTTGCTGGCCGGAGCCGGCGGCCACCGAGGCCTGGTCGGCGGCGGTGGAGACTTCGGTCATGGTACGGACCAAGTCCTTGGAAGTAGCAGCGATCTCCCGCGAAGTAGCGCCGATCTCGGTGGTCGTCGCGGCGGTTTCAGTGGCCGTGGCCTGTTGTTGCTTAGAAGTCGCGGCAATCTCGGTGACCGAGGTAGTGACCTGTACCGAAGAGCGCTGTGCCTGGGACACCAGGGCGGTGAGCTCGGTCATCATGTCGTTGAAGCCGGTCTCTACTGCGCCGAATTCGTCCTTGCGTTCGAGGTTCAGGCGTTTGCTCAAGTCGCCGGTGCGCATGGTTTCGAGGATGTCGACGATGCGTTTCATCGGCGCCATGATCGCGCGCATCAGCAGCAGGCCGCAGAGGCCAGCGGCGAGGATCGCGAGGATCAGCGAGACGCCCATGCTGATTTTTGCAGCGGACACGGCGTCGTCGATAGCGTTGGTGGCGCGGTCCGCGACGTTTTTGTTTTCGGTGATGATGTCGTTGAGCTTCATGCGGCCTGCGGTCCAGGTCGGGGTCAGCTCTTCGTCGAACACTTTGCGGGCGGCGGCGACGTCATTGCGTTGCAGGTTTTCAGTGACTGCGGCCAAAGCCTTGTTGTAGGCCTGGTGCAGGGCTTCGAACTTATCGAACTCGGCCTGATCCTCAGCGCCGTTGATAGTTGCCTTGTAATTGGCCATTTGCGTGATGATGCGCGCTTCGAAGGACTTGTAGTCGGCCTTGTCGGCTTCGGTGAGTGTCTTGTCTTTGCGCAGGCCGATGATGTCGAGGGTGTCGAGGTAGCTGTCGACCCATGCGCTGCGGATCATGGAGCTTAGGTAGACCCCGGGGACTGCGTCATCGCGGACTGACTCTTCGCCGGCCTCGATCTTCAACAGGCGTGAATACGAGACCACTACCATCAGCAGCATGATCGCGATGATGACCGCAAAGCTCGCCAAAATCCGTTGGCGCAAGGTCCAGTTCTTCACAGTAATTCCTCAAGGGCCATTCAAATGGAGAGGAGTATAGCTGAGCGGATGCCATCATTAATCAACGGCTTGTGGGATCTGGGTCACGCTCGGGGGAGGAAAGTTTTCTTGGGGGGGCATATCCGTTGCTGCGGTAACGGCTGCTATTGGTTCCGCTCTTACAGCGGCTCACTTTTGAACAGCGCAAAAGTAAGCAAAACGCTCTTGCCCCACCACTCGGCACCTCGCCTAGGCTCGGTGTGCCCTCACTCCGGCTTTGGACCGTGGGCCGCCGTCATGGGCCATCCTTGGCCCAGG
>NZ_JACAPY010000013.1:0-11547 GCF_013385455.1 Pseudomonas sp. G1002 | reverse complement strand
GGCCAGGGATGGCCCATGACGGCGGCCCACGGTCCAAAGCCGGAGTGAGGGCACTCCGAGCCTGGGCGAGGAGCCGAGTGGTGGGGCAAGAGCGTTTTGCTTACTTTTGCGCTCTTCAAAAGTGAGCCGCTGTAAGAGCGGAACCAATAGTCGCCGTTACGAAAATAACGGATATACACCCAGCCCAACTCCCCCCAACACAAATGTCGCATCTGAAATCAGGTCAGACTCTCGTCAATCACCAACACCAGCTTCCCTGAAATCCGATTAGTCGCCAGCTCCGCAAACGCAGCCTCGGCATCCTTGATCGGAAACGTCCTGGCCAGTTGCGGACTCAAGCGCCCCTCGGCAAACAACGGCCAAACATGCTGGCTCAAGTCACTGAACAAGTCAGCCTTGAACTGATCATCCCGACTGCGCAACGTCGACCCCAACACCTGCACACGCTTGGCCAACACCTGCGCCAGATCGATCTGCGCCTCACGCCCCCCCATCAACCCAATCAACACCCAGCGCCCATCACGCGCCACCAGCTTGAGATTCAGCGCCGCGTAATTCCCCCCCACCGGGTCAAGAATCACATCGAACGGTCCAAAATCCCTCAAGCCCTCGATGCCGTCAGTACGTACCACACCCCCCTGAGCCCCCAGCGCTTCACAGTACGCAAGGCGATCCGCCGACCCCACGCTGACCCAACACGGGCTGCCAAACGCCTTGCACAACTGAATCGCCGCCGAGCCCACCCCACTGGCGCCGGCATGCAACAACACCTTCTCACCGGGCTTGAGGCCCGCCAACTGGAACAGATTCAGCCACGCGGTGCTGTACACCTCGGGCAACCCGGCCGCTTCCACCAGGGACACACCCTCCGGCACCCGCAGCACATGCCGCGCATCCACCACCACTTCTTCAGCCATCCCGCCGCCAGCCAGCAAGGCGCAAACCCGATCCCCCACTTGCCACGACGAACCGGCGCCGACTTCGCTGATCACCCCGGAACACTCCAGGCCCAGCACCTGGCTGGCACCGGGAGGTGGCGGATAAAGCCCCGAACGCTGTAATAAATCGGCGCGATTCAGGCCCGCAGCCGCCACGCGAATGCGTACTTGGCCTACATCGCATGTAGGACTTGGCTCTTCTTGCCACTCCACATGACCTTCAACGCCTTGCAATGCTTTCACAGTGCCTCCATAGTGAGTCTGGACTGAGCCCGTTGCTGTAGCGTCGGGCTTTTTGCATTATGCGACCGGCCCATATGGAACCGGCGACTTCAAAGACGGCCTAATATGCGTTATCAATTGCCCCCGCGTCGAATCAGCATGAAGCATTTGTTCCCCAGCACCGCCCTCGCTCTTTTTATCGGTATCGGCCTTTTGCCGCTGTCGAGCAATACGTTCGCAGCCAACAGCTGGGACAACCTTCAGCCTGATCGCGATGAGGTGATTGCCAGCCTTAACGTCGTCGAGTTGCTCAAGCGCCACCATTACAGCAAGCCGCCGTTGGACGACGCTCGTTCGGTGATCATTTACGACAGCTACCTCAAGCTGTTGGATCCCTCGCGCAGCTATTTCCTGGCCAGCGACATCACCGAGTTCGACAAGTGGAAGACGCAGTTCGACGACTTCCTCAAGAGCGGTGACCTGCAGCCCGGCTTCACCATCTACAAGCGCTACCTGGACCGCGTCAAAGCGCGTCTGGACTTCGCCATTGGTGAGCTGGACAAAGGTGTCGACAAGTTCGACTTCACCAAGAAAGAGACCTTGCTGGTTGACCGCAAGGACGCTCCTTGGCTGACCACCGAAGCCGAGCTGGACGACCTGTGGCGCAAGCGCGTCAAGGATGAAGTCCTGCGCTTGAAGATCGCCGGCAAAGAGCCAAAGGCCATCCAGGAACTGTTGACCAAGCGCTACAAGAATCAGCTGGCACGTCTGGATCAGACCCGTGCCGAAGATATCTTCCAGGCCTACATCAACACCTTCGCAATGTCCTACGACCCGCACACCAATTATCTGTCGCCAGATAACGCGGAAAATTTCGATATCAACATGAGTCTGTCGCTGGAAGGCATCGGTGCCGTCCTGCAAAGCGATAACGACCAGGTGAAGATCGTGCGTCTGGTGCCGGCAGGTCCGGCCGACAAGACCAAGCAGGTTGCCCCGGCCGACAAGATCATCGGTGTGGCCCAGGCCGACAAAGAGATGGTCGACGTGGTCGGCTGGCGCCTGGATGAAGTGGTCAAGCTGATCCGCGGGCCGAAAGGCAGCGTGGTGCGCCTGGAAGTGATTCCGCACACCAACGCACCGAACGACCAGACCAGCAAGATCGTGTCCATCACCCGTGAAGCGGTGAAACTCGAAGACCAGGCCGTCCAGAAGCAAGTCCTCAACCTCAAGCAGGATGGCAAGGACTACAAGCTGGGCGTGGTGGTGATCCCGGCGTTCTACCTGGACTTCAAAGCGTTCCGCGCCGGTGATCCGGACTACAAGAGCACCACCCGCGACGTTAAGAAAATCCTCACAGAATTACAGAAGGAAAAAGTCGACGGCGTGGTCATCGACCTGCGCAACAACGGCGGCGGTTCCTTGCAGGAGGCCACCGAGCTGACCAGTCTGTTTATCGACAAGGGTCCGACCGTGCTGGTGCGTAACGCTGACGGCCGTGTCGACGTGCTGGAAGACGAGAACCCGGGTGCCTTCTACAAAGGGCCGATGGCGTTGCTGGTCAACCGCCTCTCGGCATCCGCCTCGGAGATTTTTGCCGGCGCGATGCAGGACTACCACCGTGCGCTGATCATCGGCGGCCAGACCTTCGGCAAAGGCACCGTGCAGACCATCCAGCCGCTGAACCATGGCGAGCTGAAACTGACGCTGGCCAAGTTCTACCGGGTTTCCGGGCAGAGCACCCAGCATCAGGGCGTACTGCCGGACGTCGATTTCCCGTCGATCATCGACACCAAGGAAATCGGCGAGAGCGCCCTGCCCGAGGCGATGCCGTGGGACACTATCCGTCCTGCGATCAAGCCTGCGGTAGACCCGTTCAAACCGTACATCGCAGAGTTGAAAGCTGATCACGAAGCCCGCTCCGCCAAGGATGCCGAGTTCATCTTCATCCGCGACAAACTGGCCCTGGCCAAGAAGTTGATGGAAGAGAAAACCGTCAGCCTGAACGAAGCCGACCGTCGTGCGCAGCACACCGACATCGAGAATCAGCAACTGGTGCTGGAGAACGCCCGCCGCAAGGCCAAAGGCGAAGCCCCGCTCAAGGAACTGAAGAAAGAAGACGAAGACGCGATCGCCGCCGAGCCTGATAAAACCAAGCCGGAAGATGATGCCTACCTGAGCGAGACCGGGCGCATCCTGCTGGACTACTTGAAGATCAGCAAGACGGTGGCCAAGCAGTAAATGATGGCGATTTAATGTGAACGCTCCTCGGAGTGTCATCAAATAGACATCATTCTGTCGTGAAATGAAGGACCTGCCAAAGCAGGTCCTTTTTTTTCGACCCGAGAAAATCATGACCATGACCGAACAGCTGAATGCATTGGGCTCAATCCTGGCTCAAGGCAGTTTGCACAGCCTGTTCCAACCCATCATTTCCCTGTCTGAACGACGCGTCATCGGTTATGAAGCCCTCAGTCGCGGCCCGTCCAACAGCCCGTTGCACTCCCCTGTCGCACTGTTCTCCGTGGCCCGTCACGCCGGGCGTCTCAGTGAGCTGGAGATGGTCTGCCGGGAAAGTGCCTGCCGGCGGTTTAGCGAGCAGAAACTGCCGGGCAAGCTGTTTCTCAACGTCTCACCCGATTCCCTGCTGGAGACCGCCCACCAGCCCGGCCGTACCTTGCAACTGCTCAGCGACTTCGGCATCCCGCCCAGCCAGGTGGTGATCGAACTGACCGAGCAAACCCCGACCGACGATTTTCAACTGCTGCAAACCGCGCTGCACCACTACCGCGCCATGGGCTTTTCGATTGCCCTGGATGACCTGGGTGCCGGTTATTCCAGCCTGCGGCTGTGGTCGGAGCTGCGTCCGGACTACGTGAAGATCGATCGACACTTTATCGACGGCATCCACCAGGACGCCCTCAAGCGCGAGTTTGTCGGCTCGATCCTGCAAATTGCCAAGGCCTCCCGGGCCCAGGTCATCGCCGAAGGCATCGAGTTGCCGGAAGAGTTGGCGGTGCTCACGGAAATGGGCGTTGACCTGGTGCAGGGCTACCTGCTCTGCCGCCCCCAGGAACACCCGCCCCAGGAAGCGCGGTTGATGCTGCCCAAGCCCGACAACGCCAACGTCGCGCTGAACGACGAAGGCAGCGACCTCAGCGCCCTGCTCAACGAACAACCGGCCGTGGGCCAGCACACCGCCACGGCGCAGGTTTTGGAAGCCTTCCGGCGCCAGGCCAACCTCAATTCCCTGGCGGTGCTGGATGAGCGTGGCCACCCGATTGGCATCGTGCACCGGCACTCGCTGTCAGATGCGCTGCTCAAGCCGTTCGCCACCGATCTGTTCGCCCGCAAGCCCATCAGCCGCTTGATGAGTGATGACTTTCTCGCGGTGGAACTGAGCCAGTCCTTGCAGCAGGTCAGCCGCCTGCTCACCAGTCGCGCACGCCAGCGGATCGAGGAAGATTTCATCATCACCCTCAACGGCGATTATCTGGGGTTGGGCCGGGTGATCGATGTGCTCAAGCTGATTACCGAACTGAAAATCCAGCAGGCACGCTATGCCAACCCGCTGACCTTGCTGCCGGGCAACGTCCCCATCCAGCAGTGCCTGACGCGGCTGTTGCAGCAACAACGCGAGTCTGTGATCTGCTACGTCGATATCGACAGTTTCAAGCCATTCAACGATATCTACGGCTATGGCCGGGGCGATGAAGTGCTGCTGTGCCTGGCGCAATGCCTGAACGACCGGGTAGACCCCAGCCGCGACTTCGTCGGGCATATCGGCGGTGATGACTTTTTGCTGGTGCTGGGGCCGCAGGATTGGCGCAAGCGGCTGAACCAACTGCTGGACGACTTCCACACCCAGTGCCGGCGCTTCTATCGCAGCGAGCATCTGGACGCGGGCTGTTTCGTTGCACTGAACCGCCAGGGCGTGCGCCAGGAGTTTGCGCTGCTGTCGCTGTCCATCGGCGTGGTGCATTTGTATCCACAGGCCTGTGGACAGGTCGATGCCAGCCAGTTGGCAGAACTGGCCTCGCAAGCCAAGCACCACGCGAAGAACGTGGCGGGCTACAGCATTCATGTGATTGACAGCCTGGAGTTGGGCCAGGCAGAACCGCAGCCGCTCTAGATCAGAGTTGCTCCAGGCGCATCTGCGCCAACGGGTGCCCGGCTCGGGCGGCGATTTTCCACCAGCGTGCCGCTTCCAGCGGATCAGGGGCCTTGCCAAGGCTGCCCGCAAGGCTCAACACCCCAATCTGGTAGGCCGCCTTGCCATCTCCGGCCTGGGCCGCCAGCCGCAACAGCCGCACGCCTTCTTCACGGGCGCCGAGGCCCTTGCCACGAAACGTCAGGATATGTCCGTAGAAACTCTGTGCTGCTACGTCGCCCAGATTGGCCATGCGCGCGAACTGGCCTTCAAGCCACTGCCAGCCACGCGGCTGTCGCACGAACCAGGACCAATGAAACAACT
Organism: Pseudomonas sp. G1002; assembly: GCF_013385455.1. NCBI lineage: Bacteria > Pseudomonadati > Pseudomonadota > Gammaproteobacteria > Pseudomonadales > Pseudomonadaceae > Pseudomonas > Pseudomonas sp. G1002. Next base: position 5,913 of record NZ_JACAPY010000013.1, on the reverse strand, counting down.
TGCGCGCCAGCCAGTAACTGGCATACGCCTTGAGCTTCCAGAACACTACGCCTCCGCTGACTCGGGATAATCGTACTCAAATACTCGCACCACTTCGGATGCGTGCCACGACGCCGCGGCCACGCCATCGGACGGCCCGCAGAAGCGCCCGAGACGCTCCACGCATTCAAAGAAACCGGTACGTGGCAGGCGACTGGCGCCCTGGCTGATCACCAGGGAACTGCGCAGTGGTTGGTCGGCCTTGGCATCCAGCGCCGCCAGGTGCTCCAGCGCAGCCGTCAGGGTCTGCATGGCCGGCGTGGGAAATTGCAGGCGCTCCAGCAAGGCGCGGTAGGTCAAGAGGTGGCGCTGTCGGCGCGCCTGGTCCAGCTCGTTGAGTAACCCATCCCAATGTTGACGGCTGATGCGTACGCTCACGTTTCGTCCCTCCAACCTGCAACGCCAAGTTCCCAGGCCAGGCTGCGGCGGATGGCAGCGTCCGGCTGGCGTTCACCGCTTTCGATCAGGCCCAGGTAAGACGGGCTGATGCCCACTGTGCGCGCCAGAACCTCGATGGCCAGGCCCTTGGCCTCGCGCAGGCTTCGCAGCTGCTCCAGGGGGCGCAGATCCGGCTCGGCAGTGGCTTGGCTAATGGTCGAAGCGGGAGGCGTTGGCTGTTGCTGACCGGCAGCTTTTAACAGCGCCTGATACTGAGCCCATGGCAGAACCGCATATTCGGGCTCGCCATCCTTTGTAATTATCTGAATATCCATGACTGCCCCGTAGGATCACAACACTTACTTCGTAAGTACTTTCCTTAGGAGTGTAATCCTAACAGCCACAAAGAGCGCAGGGGGATATTCCCAAGGTTCAGTTTTTTTTCAGGTGTTCTTGCGTAAGCAGCTGAGGCGTCGCAGGAAGGCGCTCAACCACCGCAAGTTTCTCGGGGAGCTGACGCTCGCGCCAGGCGCGAAAGGCGCTCAGTTCGCCGTCGAGGGTCTTCATGACCCACGCCAGCACAGCAATGTCGTCGAGCATGCCGAACACCGGGATAAAGTCCGGGATCGCGTCAATCGGGCTCAGGAAGTACATCAATCCTGCCACTACCGAAATCAGCGCCTTGGGGCTGATGGCCCGGTACTCGCCGCGCCAGTAGGCCAGGCACAAGGCCTGGAGCAGCTTGAGGTCGTCCTTGAGCTTGCCCAGCCGGTTGCCCTGGCTCGAGCCTTTGGCGGCGACCGCGAACAGCAACGTCGGCAAGCGCCCACGGCCAAGCAGGCGAGCAGCCATGGGCAGGAAGCGGGTGAAATTAAACGGGGCTTTCATCGTCACTCCAGTTCCAGGCGACAGAAAAGGTTATCCACACAAATTGTGGATAACCTTGTGAACAGAGCCTATTTTCCAGGCTGAAAGCCACGTAATACAAGGCCTACAGTCAGATCGGGCGTTTTTTGCGCACATAAAAAAAACCCAAGAATTCATTGACTTGGAGATAATCTGCGTCTACCCGTACTCGGGTCTTTTATCAGACTGCTCTAGCCCGCATGGGTTCGGTTGAATTTGCCGTGGATTCAACTGATCGTTCCCACGCTCTGCGTGGGGATGCCGCCTGTGGCGCTCCGCGCTTGCTGTTAGCGCTAGGCTTGAGCAATGCGCAATGGTGACGCAGAGCGTCACGGGATGCATTCCCACGCAGAGCGCGGGAACGATCGCATACGATCGCACAGGCCAGAAACAACAACGCCCCGTCGAAACGGGGCGTTGTGTGTTCAGGTGCTGATTACTTCTTGGCAGCAGGAGCCGCCGGTGCGTCAGGAGCGTCTGCCTTGGACGGGTCCTTGATGGCCAGCAGTTCCAGGTCGAATACCAGCACGGAGTTGGCTGGAATCGCCGGGCTCGGGCTCTGGGCACCGTAGGCCAGGTCGGACGGGATGTACAACTCGACCTTCTCGCCAACGTGCATCAGTTGCAGGCCTTCGACCCAACCCGGAATCACGCCGCTGACCGGCAGGTCAATCGGGCTGCCGCGATCCACGGAGCTGTCAAAGGTGGTGCCGTTGGTGAGCTTGCCGGTGTAGTGAACAGTCACTACGTCGGTAGGCTTGGGTTGAGCACCGTCCGCTTTCTTCACGATCTTGTATTGCAGACCGGAAGCAGTGGTGACAACGCCGTCTTTCTTGGCGTTTTCTTCGAGGAATTTCTTGCCGGCGGTTGCCGACTCTTCGCTCATCTTGGCCATACGCTCTTCAGCACGTTTTTGCAGTGCGGCGAAGGCTTCGACCAACTCGTCGTCTTTCAGCTTCTGTTCTTTCTTGCCGACGGCATCTTCGATGCCTTGGGCTACCGCTTTGGAGTCCAGGTCATCCATGCCTTCCTGGGCAAGGCTTTTGCCCATGTTCAGGCCGATACCGTAGGAAGCTTTTTGCGCCGGGGTTTTCAGCTCTACGCTGGTTTGCGAATCACAACCCGCAAGTACCAGGCTAACCAGGGCCACCGCCGCCGCCAACCGATGCTGTTTCATGCTATTTCCTTGTTCGTGTGCCAAAAGGGCATTCGAGTAAAGTCGCGAGCTTATCAGGCGGCCACGACCAATGGCTACCGGCATGTGAGCAGGAAACTTCTGATAAGTTCACGTGTTTAAAAGCATTTTCATTCAATCCAGGGCCCTGCAACGGACGGCAGCAGCGCTGGAACGAGACTCATGGCCACTTGCCGCACTGCTGGCCTGATGGCATAAGAACGCTACAACTCAACAAGGATAGTTATCTTGCGCATTTTTTCCCGTGTTTTGCTGATGATTTTCATACTGCTGGGCCTGGTCCTGGCGGTGGTGCTCTATTACGTGGTCAACCCGAAGCTGCCGGTCTACGTGCCAGTGGAACAGGTGCACTACCAGGATCAATGGAGCGCCGCAGATCGCCAGACCTACTATTTCACGCCCCAGGGCACCCAGGTCAAGGGCCTGCGTTATGCCTGGTTTACCGCCTTGGAACTTCCGTTCTCCGAGCAGCGTTTCGCCACGCCCGAGTACCTGGCGCGCTTTGGTTTTCTGGTAGACCCCAAGCAGGTGCCCACCGCGCAGAACCCCGGCAACCTGCCGGTGGGTTTCGCCCGGCATAAAAATGCCGGCAGCAATGATGAGTTCCTCGACATCACCTGCGCCGCCTGCCACACCGGCCAGTTGAACTTCAAAGGCCAGGGCCTGCGTATCGACGGCGGCCCGGCGCAGCATGTGCTGCCGTCCAGCGTACCGACCCTGCGCGGCGGCAGCTTCGGCCAGGCACTGGTCGCCAGCCTGGCCTCGACCTACTACAACCCGTGGAAATTCGAGCGCTTTGCCCGCACCGTGCTGGGCCATGACTACAACGACCAGACCGCAGCGCAACTGCGCCAGGACTTCAAGAAGTCCCTGAACAACTTCCTCAAAGTTGCCTGGAACGACACCCACCGTGGCCTCTACCCCACCGAAGAAGGCCCGGGCCGCACCGACGCCTTTGGCCGTATCGCCAACGCCAGCTTTGGCGACGCCATTTCCCCCGACAACTACCGCATCGCCAACGCCCCGGTGGACTACCCGCAACTGTGGGACATCTGGACCTTCGACTGGGTGCAATGGAATGGCTCGGCCCAACAACCCATGGCCCGCAATATCGGCGAAGCCCTGGGCGTCGGCGCCACCCTGGACTTCTTCGACAGCGCCGGCCAGCCGCTCCAGGGCGATGCACGCTACGCCTCCAGCGTGCGGGTTCGCGACCTGAATACCATCGAAGAAACCCTGCAACGGCTCAAGCCACCCACCTGGCCCGAAGACCTGTTCGGCGCCATCGACAAACCGCTGGCCGCCCAGGGTCGCGCACTGTTCGCGGAAAACTGCGCCGGCTGCCACGTGCCAGCGGTGTCCCAGGTCGATGGCCGCCCGGTGCGCCAGTTGAAAATGCTCCCGGTGGAGGTGATCGGCACCGACCCCGCTACTGCCAACAATATCGCTGACCACCGCTTCGACCTCAGCGCCCTGCAATGGGACCCAGCGGAGTTGGCGAAAATGAACGTCGAACTGCACCCCACGGCCACCGAGCCGCTGGACCTGCGCAGCCTCTCTTCAGCCAAAGGCCTGGCCTACATCACCGCCTTTGTCGAAGACCACGCCTACCGTGCCGCCGGTGTGACACCTGCCGAACGCCCGCGCCTGGACGGCTTCGGCCTGCCGATCGGCGTACGCGAATTGCGTGCCTACAAGGCACGGCCCCTGGCCGGGGTGTGGGCGACACCACCGTTCCTGCACAACGGCTCGGTGCCGACGATCTACCAATTGCTCTCGCCCCAGGACGAGCGCAGCCCGACCTTCTATAAAGGCACCTTCGAATACGACCCGCGCCACCTGGGCTATCAAACCGCCGCGTTCCCCAACGCGTTCCTGTTCGATACGCGCATCACCGGCAACCACAACAGCGGCCACGAATTCCGTGCCGGGCAGCGTGGCAACGGGGTGATCGGCCGAGGCTTGCTGCCCCAGGAACGCTGGGCGCTGCTGGAATATTTGAAAGTGCTGGGCGGCCCGCTGGAACAGCAACTGCCCTGACCCAACCGACTTCGCAGAAAAGGATTTTTAAATGCTCGCTCGACTTTGGCTGCGCCTCGGCGCGTTTCTCGGCAAGACCCTGTTGTGGCTGGTGGGCCTGGGCCTGCTGGGCTGGTTGCTGTCCACCCTGTGGTTTGCCTGGCAGCACAACGGCCCGGTATCGCCGGATGAACAGATCCCGCCGGGGGAAGCGGCCATGACCCAGGGCATCATCCAGACCGCCGTGCGCATCGTCGATCAACATCGCGAAGGCACGCGTTACCTGCGGGATGCGCATGCCAAGGCCCATGGCTGCGTGAAGGCCGAGGTCAGCGTACTGGCGGACCTCGACCCGGCCCTGCGCCAGGGCGTGTTCGCCGAGCCGGGCAAGACCTGGCAGGCGATGATGCGACTGTCCAACGGCAATGCGTATCCGCAGTTCGACAGCATCCGGGATGCCCGGGGGATGGCGATCAAGTTGCTGGACGTGCCAGGCAAACAGCTGCTGGCGGATCAGCAGGCGCGGGGTGAGCAGGACTTTGTGATGTTCAGCCATCCGAACTTTTTCGTCAGTGATGTGGCGGAGTATGCGCAGAACATTTCGGCTCAGGCCGATGGCAAGAAAGTCATGGCGTTTTTCCCCGGGGTGGATCCGCGCAGTTGGCAGGTGCGGCATTTGTTTATCGCGCTGGCGACGTTGGCGCCGCCGCCGGTGAGTCCTACGCAGACGACGTATTTCTCGGTGTCGCCGTATAAGTTTGGGGCGGCGAATGCGAAGTTTCGGGTGGCGCCGGATCCCCAGGGGTGTCCTGCGTATGTGCTGCCTGAACAGAATCAGGACCTGCCGAACTTTTTGCGCAGTGCGTTGAATCAGCAACTGTCGACGGACCGGGTGGCGGCGTGTTTTGTGTTGCAGATTCAGCGGCAGAATCCGCAGAAGTTCATGCCGATCGAGGACACCAGCATTGAATGGAAAGAGAGTGATGCGCCGTTTGAGACGGTGGCCAAGGTGGTGATTCCGGCGCAGGATTTTGATACGCCGGCGTTGAATCTGGCTTGTGATAATCAGTCGTTTAATCCGTGGTTTGGGGTGGAGGCGCATCGGCCGATTGGGGGGATTAATCGGTTGCGTAAGGCGGTGTATGAGGCGGTCAGTGATTATCGGCATAGCCGGAATTTGTAGCTCCGCGGTGTTGGGGACATATCCGTTATTTAGGTAATGGCGACTATTGGTTCCGCTCTTACAGCGGCTCACTTTTGAAAAGCGCAAAAGTAAGCAAAACGCTCTTGCCCCACCACTCGGCTCCTCGCTTAGGCTCGGTGTGCCCTCACTCCGGCTTTGGACCGTGGGCCGCCGTCATGGGCCATCCCTGGCC
>NZ_JACAPY010000012.1:10827-31538 GCF_013385455.1 Pseudomonas sp. G1002 | reverse complement strand
CTGTAAGAGCGGAACCATAAGTCGCCGTTACCGAAGAAACGGATATGTACACCATCAACTCAACACCACCCCCTCCCGAGCCTTGCGCCTGTTCTTGATCCCATAACAAAACCACATAAACACCACCCAAACCGGAATCGCATACACCGACACCTGAATCCCCGGAATCAGCAGCATCACCCCAAGAATAAACACCACAAACGCCAGGCAAACATAATTCCCATACGGATACCAAAGCGCCTTGAACAACGGCACCTGCCCCGTCCGATCCATATGCTGCCTAAACTTGAAATGCGAAAAACTGATCATCGCCCAGTTGATCACCAGGGTCGCCACCACCAGCGACATCAACAACTCCAGCGCATGCTGCGGAATCAGGTAATTCATCAACACCGCCACCAGCGTAATCGCCGCCGACGCCAGGATCGACCGCACCGGCACCCCGCGCTTGTCGATCTTCGCCAATGCCCGCGGCGCGTCACCCTGCTCGGCCATCCCCAACAGCATCCGGCTATTGCAGTAAGTGCCGCTGTTGTAGACCGACAACGCCGCCGTCAGCACCACAAAGTTGAGAATATGCGCTGCCGTGTTACTGCCCAACATCGAAAACACCTGCACAAACGGACTGCCGCTATAGGCGTCCCCGGAGGCATTCAGGGTCTCCAGCAAGCTGTCCCAAGGCGTCAACGACAACAGCACCACCAACGCGCCGATGTAGAAAATCAGGATCCGGTAGATCACCTGGTTGATCGCCTTCGGAATCACCGTGCGTGGCTTGTCCGCCTCAGCCGCAGTAAACCCGAGCATCTCCAGGCCGCCAAACGAGAACATGATGATCGCCATGGCCATCACCAAACCACCCACGCCATGGGGAAAGAACCCGCCGTGCTCCCACAGGTTGGTCACCGAGGCTTGTGGCCCGCCGGTGCCACTCACCAACAGGTAACTGCCCAGGGCGATCATGCCGACAATGGCGACCACCTTGATGATCGCAAACCAGAACTCGGCCTCGCCGAAGACTTTGACGTTGGAAAGATTGATCACATTGATCAGCACAAAAAACGCCGCCGCCGACACCCAGGTCGGGATCTCGGGCCACCAGTAGTGCACATATTTGCCAACCGCCGTCAGCTCCGACATGCCCACCAGGATGTACAAAATCCAGCAGTTCCAGCCCGACAGGAAGCCGGCGAAACCGCCCCAATACTTGTGGGCAAAGTGGCTGAAGGAACCGGCCACCGGCTCTTCGACGATCATCTCGCCCAGCTGGCGCATGATCATGAAGGCAATAAAGCCGCAGATGGCATACCCGAGGATCATCGACGGCCCGGCGGATTTCAGCACGCCGGCCGACCCCAGGAACAACCCGGTGCCAATCGCGCCACCGAGGGCGATCAGTTGGATATGGCGATTTTTCAGGCCGCGCTTCAGTTCGCCTGAATGCGAGTTGGCTTCACTCATGGAAAGGGTCTCACGCAAGGTTTGAGGGTGCTCATGGAGGGGTGCTGCTTTGGTAACGGGCTACAGCAGCGCCGATCAAACCCCGGTCCAGCGTTTTTTCTTACGGTCATACGTCACCTGTTGTTTTTATCTGTGACGAAATCGAACCCGACGGGCTTGTGGCCAGGCGGAATGAACAAGGCGGATAGCCCTGAGAGAGTGGGATCACAGTAAAACGCGGCGCATTGTACACCGCCAAACCTGTCTGGGCTGACAGGATGCGGTGCGGCAGATAGGAGGGACATTAGGAAAATTCTTTCAGATAACGAGAAGTTGACGAAAGGACGATTCCTACAAAACGATGCAACCAACTCTCTGTTTCATCGACATAAACCAAATCGCCATCAAAACGGAATAAAAAATCCAAATGGAACCGTGTCAATAAAAATTTTGCAATCCCAAACACTCTCTTCTAGGTTCATCCACTTGCCCAGCGCAGCAAGCTGGCAAGCTCGTTCTCAAACAACGTCATCTAGGAGATTCACCATGCAAGCACTGGAAAATGACCTGGAAACCGAACTGCAACTCGACGATTGGTTTGAAGCGCCGACCCATGAGGCCGCCGTTGAAATGATGCAAGCCGATGCCGTCGTGCCGTTCGGCACCGCGATGTGGCCTTTCTAATCTGATCAGGCACCCCGGCAGGTGCGGGACGCCGCACCTGCCACTGCTCCTACCGAAGGCTTTGAAGGAAGGACGTCATGGACAAGGCCCGCGCCGTCGAACATTTTCTGTATTACCTCGCCCATCACCCGGCCCTCGCCGGCCTGCACCGCCCCACCATTTTGCTTGGCCATACCGAACGCTACGACGCCATCGCCCAGTCGATCATCCAGGGCTGCGCTGCCCGCTTCGACTTCCAGGTACAACGCCTGGACCAAGCCCCCAGCGAAACGCTGGCCAAGGCCATCGAAGGCTGTGACCTGTACATGTTTCTCTACGATTCCTCGACCTTGCCCAACCCACGCGCCGAAGGCCCGGACTTTATCCGCGCACTGCAGGGCGTGATGGCCGAGCACTGGAAAAAGTCCCTGCTGCTCAAGGACTATGGCGATTACTTCTACGACACCTTCAGCGTCGCCCCACAGCGGATTGCCGACCTCAACGCCACGTTGATCCGGCGCATGTCCCAGGCCAGCGTGCTGAGCTTCACCGACCAGCATGGCTCGCGCCTTGAAGCGCCCATGAGCAGCATCAAGAAGTGGACCAATATCAACGGCGTCGGCAACCACGACCTGGCGCCCGGCGAGATCGCGACCCACAGCGAGGCCATCAACGGCCAGGTGCGGTTTGTCGGCACCTTCCTCAGCACCATTCCCTTTGCGCGTAAATACGGCGTGCTGCAATCACCGCTGGAACTGTGGATCGAGAACTCGACCATCTGCACCGTGGCCAGCGAAGTGCCGGGGCTGGCGGATGACTTCAACAAATACCTGAATGCCAACCCGTCCAATCGCCGGGTGGAGGAACTGGGCATTGGCACCAATGAAGGCGTGAAGGATTTGTATGCGCGCAACGCCGGCTTTGAAGAGCGTCATTGCGGGCTGCACCTGGGATTGGGTGGTGGGCAGAAAGGCAGCCATCATCTGGACCTGATCTTCGCCAGTGGCGTGTTGGCCCTCGACGATAAACCCGTGTTCGATGGGGCTTTCATGTTCTGACACGCCCGCCAAAACAATGGAGATCAACTGTGGGAGCGGGTTTGCTCGCGAATGCGGTGGGTCAGTCACTGGATGTATCAACTGATACACCGCATTCGCGAGCAAGCCCGCTCCCACAATGGACCTGCTTTGCTCATAGATCAGGTTCCAAATCCAGGCCAAAAAAAACGCCAACCCGAGGGTTGGCGTTTTTATGCAGTGCTTAACGAATCACTGCGGCTTCTTGCGACCAAAACCTGGACGCTGGCCGGAACCGGCCGGTGCACCACGACGCTTGCCCGATGGCGCGTCATCGACCAGCTTCAGGCCCGGGCGTTTTTTCGGCGATGGCTTGGCTGGGCGTTTGGTGCTGGCGCTGTCGTCGGCACGGCCCGCAGCCGGAGCACCACGACCAGACTCGCCACGGTTACCGCGACCGCCGGCAGGTGCATCACCACGACCGGCTGGACGCGGTGCGCGCGGCGCACGTTCGCCATCCTGACGGGGCGGTGCCGAAGGACGACGCTCGCCTTCGATGTGCGGCTCGCGGGAGATGCGACCGCCCGTGGCCGGTGCATCCAGCGCAGGGCGCAGGGTGCGGGCAACACGGTCGGTACGCGCCACCGGACGCGACGATTTACGCTGCATACGCTCAAGCTTGTCTTTGCTCTTGGCGTTCATCTGCGGCATGGCCACCGGCGTCAGGCCGACTTCGGCACTGAGGATGTCGACTTCGTACTGGCTCATTTCGCGCCAGCGGCCCATCGGCAGGTCGGAGTTGAGGAACACCGGGCCGAAACGCACGCGCTTCAGGCGGCTGACCACCAGGCCCTGGGATTCCCACAGGCGACGTACTTCACGGTTACGGCCTTCCATCACCACGCAGTGGTACCAATGGTTGAAGCCTTCGCCGCCCGGCGCCTGCTTGATGTCCGTGAACCTGGCCGGGCCGTCTTCCAGCACGACGCCGGCTTTCAAGCGCTCGATCATTTCGTCATCGACTTCACCACGCACACGTACCGCGTATTCACGGTCCATCTCGTAGGAAGGGTGCATCAGGCGGTTGGCCAGCTCACCGTCGGTGGTGAACATCAGCAAGCCGGTGGTGTTGATGTCGAGACGACCGATGTTGATCCAGCGGCCTTCTTTGGGGCGCGGCATCTTGTCGAATACGGTTGGACGGCCTTCCGGGTCGTCACGGGTGCAGATTTCGCCATCAGGCTTGTTGTACATGATGACGCGGCGCACCGATTCGGCGGCCTCTTCACGCTTGATGACCTTGCCATCAATGGTGATGGCATCGTGCAGGTCGACGCGCTGGCCAAGGGTGGCTTCAACGCCGTTGACCTTGATGCGCTTCTGGGTGATCCAGGCTTCTACGTCGCGGCGCGAGCCTACGCCGATACGGGCGAGGACTTTCTGCAGTTTTTCGCCTGCGGGGCCGATTTCCTGGGTGTCGTTCTGGTCTTGGTCACTCATCTTAAGCACCTCCCGGTGTGTCGATTCAGGCTTGGCCTGAAGATAGTAAAAGCTGGGCTTTTGGCGAACGCATCGCCAAAGGGTCGCGAATCATACGCTCATGGCGCGCGTTGCGCATCAGAGACTAGTCGATAAGTGCGGGCTCATTTGCCTTTCCGCCGACCGGTGGCACCCAGCGCCAGCAGGCGCAGCTCGGCTTCGGCGAGTACCGTGCGCTTGTCGACCTTGTCGAGTTTCTTCCAGGCACGGATCTCGCGCTTGCTGCGCCCGCAGCCCACGCAGATGTCATCGGTGAATTTGCAGACGCTGATGCAGGGGTCTTTGGTGGAGCTCATTTGAATTCTCCTTGCTGGCGACAATCCAAATGTGGGAGCGGGCTTGCTCGCGAATGCGGTGGGTCAGCCAAGCATCCGGCGACTGACCCACCGCATTCGCGAGCAAGCCCGCTCCCACATTTTGTTCTGCGTCAGTCTTCGAATTGGCGGCGTTCGTTTTCGATGGCTTCGGCCAGGGCGCGGGCTTCGTCTTCTTCGTCGCTCAGCGGCGGTTGTTCGAGCGCTGCGACGGCGGCCAGCAGTTTGGCACGCGCTTCGGCGACGCCGAGGATGTCCTCCTCGGGTTCAGGCTCGGGCTCATCTTCAACTTCGACTGGCAGCTCAACCTCAACGTTCAGTTGCAGCGCAGGCTCCTGCTCACCGTCACTGACCGCACCATCACGCAGCAAGTCATCGAAGTCGGTCTTGATGCCCTGCTCCATGTCATCCAGTTCCAGCAACAATGTGTGGAAACTGGTTTCGTCCTTCGGCTCTTCCGGCTCGGCGCTGGCGTCGGCCAGCTCCTGCAACCCGGCGGGCACCGGTGCGTCGTCGAAATCCAGGACCGGGTCCGGCTCCATCTCCCGCAGCTCGGCCAGCGGCGGCAAGTCGTCGAGGTTTTTCAGGTTGAAGTGGTCGAGGAACACCTTGGTAGTGGCAAACATCGCCGGCTTGCCGGGCACGTCGCGGTAGCCAACGATCCTGATCCACTCCCGCTCCAGCAACGTCTTGACGATATGGCTGTTGACCGCGACGCCGCGCACGTCTTCGATCTCGCCCCGGGTGATCGGCTGGCGATAGGCGATCAGCGCCATGGTTTCCAGCATCGCCCGGGAATAGCGCTGCGGGCGTTCTTCCCACAGGCGGCCAACCCACGGCGAGAACTTCTCGCGAATTTGCAGGCGATACCCGGAAGCCACTTCCCGCAGCTCGAAGGCACGGCCGTCGCAGGACTTGCGCAGAATCTCCAGGGCCTTCTTGAACACTGGCGGCTCAGGGCGCTCGGCTTCTTCAAACAGTTCGAACAGGCGCTCCAGGGATTGCGGCTTGCCCGAGGCCAGGAGAAAGGCTTCCAGCAGCGGGGCCAGTTCGCGGGGTTCAGTCAGATTCATCGATTCAGCTCTTTATTCGGCTCGCGCCCGCACGTGGATAGCCGCAAAAGGCTCATTCTGGACCAGCTCGACCAAGGATTCCTTGACCAGCTCAAGGATCGCCATAAAGGTCACGACTACCCCCAGGCGCCCTTCTTCCTTGGTAAACAGCTCGACAAACGGCACAAACCCGCCGCCCTTGAGGCGATCCAGCACATCACTCATGCGTTCGCGGGTGGACAGTGCCTCGCGGCTGACCTGATGGCTTTCAAACATATCGCCACGGCGCAGTACTTCGGCCATGGACATCAGCAACTCTTCCAGGCTCACGTCCGGCAGCAGCTTGCGCGCCCGGGCTTCCGGGGCGTCGAGCTTGGGCACCAGCACATCGCGGCCGACCCGGCTCAAACCGTCGATGCCTTCGGCCGCGGCCTTGAAGCGCTCGTACTCCTGCAGGCGGCGGATCAGTTCGGCGCGGGGGTCATCCTCTTCCGCCTCGATAGTCTCCGAGCGCGGCAGCAGCATGCGTGACTTGATCTCCGCGAGCATCGCGGCCATCACCAGGTATTCGGCGGCCAGTTCCAGGCGCACGGTCTGCATCAGTTCGACGTAGCCCATGTACTGGCGGGTGATTTCCGCCACCGGGATGTCGAGGATATTGATGTTCTGCTTGCGGATCAGGTACAGCAGCAAGTCCAGCGGACCTTCGAAGGCTTCGAGGAAGACTTCCAGCGCATCCGGCGGGATGTACAGGTCCAGCGGCATTTCCATCACGGCCTGGCCGTAGACCATGGCAAATGGCAGTTCCTGCTGGGCGCCCGCCTGGCTGTCGACGGTTTCCACGGCCGACATTCAGGCCTCGACCATGAACGGTGCCGGGTCGCCACACCCCACACGCACCACTTCCGGCTCGCCGTCGGCCAGGTTGATCACGGTGGAGGCCTTGTTGCCGCCGTAGCCGCCGTCGATGATCAGGTCGACGTGTTTTTCCAGCAGCCGGCGCATTTCATAAGGGTCGTACAACGGCTCATCTTCCCCCGGCAGGATCAGTGACACACTCATCAGCGGCTCACCGAGTTCGGCCAGCAGCGCCAGGGCGATCGGGTGTTCCGGCACCCGCAGGCCAATGGTGCGCTTCTTCGGGTGCAGCAGCAGGCGCGGCACTTCGCGGGTGGCGTTGAGGATGAAGGTGTAGGGCCCCGGCGTGTGGGCCTTGAGCAGGCGGAAGGTGCCGGTGTCGACCTTGGCGAACAGCCCCAGCTGGGACAGGTCGCTGCAAATCAGTGCGAAGTTGTGGTTCTTGTCCAGGTCACGCAGGCGTCTTACGCGCTCGACCGCATTCTTGTCGCCGATCTGGCAACCGATGGCGTAGGACGAATCCGTGGGGTAGATCACCACGCCACCGGCACGGATGATCTCCACGGCCTGTTTGATCAGGCGCGCCTGCGGGTTTTCCGGATGAATCTGGAAGAATTGACTCACGTGTTCTACCTGTTCAGACGGTGGCAATAATGGGGTCATGTTTGAAGCGACACCAAAGGGGCGGCAAATCTTCCGGAACGGCGCGGTACTCGCCAATCTCGGACCAGCCGCCGGGGCCATGAAAATCACTGCCGGCGCTGACCAGCAGACCAAATTCACGGGCAAGAATCGCCAGGCTGCCTACCTGCTCGGCGGGTTGATGCCCGTTGACCACTTCGATTGCGTGGCCGCCCGCTCCAATATAGTCGCCAATCAGCTTGCGACGCTTGCTGCGGGTGAAATCGTAATGCCACGGATGCGCCAGGCTGACCCAGGCACCTGCTGCCCGCAGTGTGCCAACGGTGTCTTCCAGGGTTGGCCAGTGTTGCTTGACGTCCCCCAGCTTGCCGGCACCCAGCCATTTGCGGAACGCTTCGGCGCGATCCTTTACAAAACCTTCACGCACCATCCAGTCGGCAAAGTGCGGGCGGGCCGGGGCGTTGCCGCTGTCACCCAGTTCCTGCTGGATGGCGCGGGCGCCTTCCAGGCCGTTGGGCATGCCCTTGAGGGCCAGCTTGCGGCTTATTTCTTCGGACCGCAGCCAGCGGCCATCGTGCAATTTGGCGATGGCCTCCACCAGCGGCGGCGCGTTGACGTCGAAACCGTAGCCCAATACGTGGATGGTTGCGCCGCCCCAAGTGCAGGACAATTCAACTCCGTTGACCAGTTGCATGCCCAACGCATGCGCCGCCTCGCGGGCCTCTGCCAGGCCTTCGAGGGTGTCGTGGTCGGTCAACGACAGGACTCGCACGCCTTTTTCAAACGCACGCGCAACCAGGACCGCGGGCGCCAGGGCGCCGTCGGAGGCTGTGCTATGGCAGTGCAAATCAACATTCACGGGAGTGTGTAACCTCAAGTCAGCTGGCGCTTTCGCTACCAAGGATGTTTGTTATTATGCCGCCACATCCAGCTTCTGGCTCTTACTGTGAAACAATTCATCGACTTCATCCCGCTGTTGCTGTTTTTCATCGTTTACAAAACCGACCCTCGCGTTATCGATCTTGCCGGCCACGAACTGACCCTCGGCGGCATCTACAGCGCCACGGCGGTGCTGATCATCAGCTCCGTGGTGGTCTACGGCGCGCTCTTCATCTCCCAGCGCAAGCTGGAAAAAAGCCAGTGGCTGACCCTGGTCGCCTGCCTTGTGTTCGGCAGCCTGACCCTGGCCTTCCACAGCGAAACCTTCCTTAAATGGAAAGCCCCGGTGGTCAACTGGCTGTTCGCCCTGGCCTTTATCGGCAGCCACTTCATCGGTGATCGCCTGCTGATCAAGCGGATCATGGGCCACGCGCTGACCTTGCCAGACCCGGTATGGACCCGCCTGAACATCGCCTGGATCGTGTTTTTCCTGTTCTGCGGCGCCGCCAACCTGTTCGTCGCCTTTACCTTCCAGAGCTACTGGGTGGACTTCAAGGTGTTCGGCAGCCTGGGCATGACCGTGCTGTTCCTGGTCGGCCAGGGTATCTACCTGTCGCGCCACCTGCATGACACCGACCCTACCACGCCGAAAACCGAGGACTGACATGCTCTACGCCATCATTTCCACCGACGTCGCCAACTCCCTGGAAAAACGCCTGTCCGTACGCCCGGCCCACGTCGAGCGCCTGAAACAGCTGCAAGCCGAAGGCCGCCTGGTACTGGCCGGCCCGCATCCTGCGGTAGACAGCAACGACCCGGGAGACGCCGGTTTCATCGGTAGCCTGATCGTCGCCGAGTTCGCCTCCCTGGCGGCGGCACAAGCCTGGGCCGATGCTGATCCGTATGTAGCGGCCGGCGTGTACGCCCAGGTGCTGGTCAAACCGTTCAAGCAAGTCCTGCCTTGATTCGTTGCGCGCTGAACCAAATGGCTTCAGCGCACTCCTAAACGCTCATTATTCCCGGTAACCTGCCGACAACGTTCTGAATATTCGTGTGGAATCAGGAGTTCCGATGCGCTTACGTCAGTTGTGTCTGTTGGCAGTGTTAATGATCGGGGCTACGGCCCACGCTGAAGAAACCTCGAACACCGGCAGTTCCACGCCCCTGTCCTTGAGTGCCGGCAGCCAGATCACCGATTTGCAGCAACGTTTGAAAGAGAGCGAACGCCAGCGCGATGAGCTGAGCAAGCAATTGCAAAGTGCTGATGCCACGCGGGAAAGTACCCAACTGAGTAAACTGCGCCAGGAGAACCAACGCCTGGTCCAGCAACTCAAAGAAGCACAGGGCAGTGCCTTGCCACGCTGGCTTACCGAGCAACAACAATGGTTCGTGACCGGCGGGGCAGTCGCGCTGATCGCCCTGTTATGCGGGATCTTCGCCAGTGGCGGGCACCGGCGCCGTCGACAATGGCTAAATTGAGTGAGTCATGAGCGAGCTGTTACTGATAGATGATGACCAGGAGCTCTGTGAGCTGCTGACCAGTTGGTTGAGCCAGGAAGGTTTCCAGGTGCGCGCCTGCCATGACGGCTTGAGCGCCCGCAAGGCATTGGCCGAAGCCGCCCCGGCGGCCGTGGTGCTCGACGTGATGCTGCCCGACGGCAGCGGCCTGGAGCTGCTCAAGCAATTGCGCAGCGACCACCCGGAACTGCCGGTGCTGATGCTCTCGGCCAGGGGCGAACCCCTGGACCGGATCCTCGGCCTGGAACTGGGCGCCGACGACTACCTGGCCAAACCCTGCGATCCTCGTGAACTGACCGCGCGCCTGCGCGCCGTGCTGCGCCGCAGCCACCCGGCCGCCGTGTCCACTCAGCTGGAGCTGGGCGACCTGTGCTTCAGCCCGGTGCGTGGCGTGGTCACTATCGATGAACAGGAATTTGCCCTGACCGTGTCCGAAAGCCGCCTGCTGGAAGCCTTGCTGCGTCAGCCCGGCGAGCCGCTGGACAAGCAGGAACTGGCGCAAATCGCCCTGGGCCGCAAGCTGACCCTGTATGACCGCAGCCTGGACATGCACGTCAGCAACCTGCGCAAGAAGATCGGCCCGCACCCGGATGGCCGGCCACGGATCGTGGCGCTGCGTAGCCGCGGCTATTACTACAGCCTCTAGCCCGCGTAGCAGCTGTCGAGCCTCGGCGAGGCTGCGACAGCATCTCCTCGGTACAGGTGTCAGACCGCAGCGCCTGCCTCGCAGCCTCGCCAAGGCTCGACAGTTGCTACGGTCGCCAATAGTTTTGTCAGCCCCGCCCAAAATCCTCTTTACCCAAGCTTTACCGTCCCCTGACTGCCGCTGACCTTGATCTCCGTAATCTACTCACATCCGGACTCACCGGAATAGAGACAGGAGAATCACCATGCGCAAGACCCTTATCGCTTTGATGTTCGCTGCTGCCCTGCCAACCGTTGCCATGGCCGCTGCGCCAGAAGGCCCGGGCCCGATGGGCGGTCCTGAAGGCCACATGATGGGTGGCCCAGGTCACGGCGGTGAACACGGCATGCGGGGCAAAGGTGGCCCTTTCAGCCAGCTGGACCTGAGCCCTGAACAGCGCCAGCAGATCGGCAAGTTGATGGGCCAGCAATGGCACGCTCGCAAAGAGTTGGTGCGCAAGTACCTGGACAAACTGCCAGCCGCTGATCAGAAAGCCATGAAAGACGAAATGGCGGCCGCCAAGCAGAAAACCCAGACCGACATCCGTGCCGTGCTGAAACCCGATCAACAGAAGAAATTCGACGAGATCGTGAAGAAACAAGCCGAGCGCCGCGCCGAGTGGAAGGAATTCCAGGCCTGGAAAGCCCAGCAGCCGCAAAAAGCGCAATAATGATCTAGCTTCACTCCCAGCCCAGTGGCCACCGCCGCTGGGCTTTTCCTGTTTGAGGATTTCTTGTGCGTTCATTGTTCTGGCGCGTCCTTGCCAGCTTCTGGCTGGCCATCGCCCTGGTTGCCGGGTTGTCGATCCTGCTTGGGCATATGCTCAACCAGGACGCCTGGATTCTCAGCCGCCACCCCGGGCTCAATAACCTCGCGCAGGAATGGACGCAGCTTTACGAGGCCCAGGGCGAGGACGCCGCCCAGGAGCTGCTGCAGCAGCGCAAGCGTCAGTACCACATTGACGTGCAAGTGCTTAACGAAAGCGGCGAGCCTGTGGTGCGCGGCACTTTCCCGCGCCGCGCCGCCGCCCTCGAAGCCCGGCAAAACGACAGCCAGGACCGCCACCTGCCCTGGCGCCGGCTGACCGCCGAGTACACCAGCGAAAAAACCGGCGACACCTACCTGCTGATCTACCGCATTCCCCACCCGGAACTGGACGCCTGGCACCGCAGCAGCCTGCTCTGGCCGTTGAGTGCCCTGGCGATTGCGCTGGTGGTGCTGACCCTGTTCAGCCTGTTGGTGACGTTGTCCATCACCCGCCCCCTCAGCCGCCTGCGCGGCGCAGTGCACGACCTGGGCCAGACCACCTATCAGCAGAACAGCCTGGCGCGGCTGGCCAACCGTCGCGACGAATTCGGCGTACTGGCCACCGACTTCAACCGCATGGGCGCCCGCCTGCAAAGCCTGATCGGCAGCCAGCGCCAGTTGCTGCGGGATGTGTCCCACGAACTGCGCTCGCCCCTGGCCCGCCTGCGGATCGCCCTGGCCCTGGCAGAACGGGCCACGCCCGAAGCGCGGGAAAAACTCTGGCCGCGCCTGACCCGCGAATGCGACCGCCTGGAAGCGCTGATCAGCGAAATCCTGGTACTCGCCCGGGTGGACGCCGATAACGCCAGTGCCGAAGACATCGACCTCAACCCGTTGCTCCGGACCCTGCAAAAAGACGCCTTGCTCGGCGCGCCGGACCAACCCGTGCAACTGGATGCCGAGGCCGGGCTGCACCTCAAGGGCTGGCCGACCATGATCGAACGCGCGGTGGATAACCTGCTGCGCAACGCCCAACGCTTCAACCCGCCCGGGCAACCGATTGAAATGGAAGCCAGACGCCAGGGCGAACGCATTGTGATCAGTGTGCGCGACCACGGCCCCGGCGTGGATGGCGAACACCTGAGCCAACTCGGCGAGCCGTTTTACCGCGCCCCGGGGCAAACCGCCCAGGGCCATGGCCTGGGCCTGGCCATCGCGCGGCGCGCCGCAGAGCGCCATGGCGGCAGCCTGATCCTGGCCAATCATCAAGGCGGCGGCTTTATCGCCAGCGTGGACCTGCCGCTGGAGCCGGGGGTTGTCATTCAACCCTGATGATCTTCTATGATGGTCCTTCTCATTAGGAGGGCCTTTGATGACTGATCTGCTCACCCCCATCCAGGAAGCACTCGATTTACCCGTCACCCCACTGGCCGTAACCGAGGTCGGCGCCCTGCCCTCGACCTTTGCCGTCACCGAACTGGCCAGCGCCAGCATCGGCGCCGCAGGCCAGGCGGTCGCCCAGTTGCTGTTGCAGCAAACCGGGCGCCAGCCCTCGGTGACCGTGGACCGGCGCCTCGCCTCGTTCTGGTTCTCCTCCTCGCTGCGCCCCGACGGCTGGACCACCCCGCCGCTGTGGGACCCGATTGCCGGCGACTACGCCTGCACCGATGGCTGGATTCGCCTGCACACCAATGCACCGCATCACCGTGCCGCCGCCGAGCGCGTACTCGGGCAGGTCGCTGACCGTGAAGCAATGGCCGCGAAGGTTGCGCCATGGACCGCTGCCGAGCTGGAACAGGCGATCGTCGAAGCCAACGGCTGTGCGGCGCAGATGCGTTCGTGGCAAGACTGGCAAGTTCATCCACAAGGCTTGGCGGTCAATCAGGAACCGCTGGTCCATCGCCAGACCTTTGCAGCCCTCAGCGACAAACCCTGGCTGGGCTCGGTGGCAAGGCCGCTGGCGGGCATCAAGGTGCTGGACCTGACGCGCGTATTGGCCGGCCCCACCGCCAGCCGTTTTCTCGCAGGCCTCGGCGCCGATGTACTGCGCATCGACTCCCCTGACTGGAACGAACCCGGCGTGGTGCCGGAAATGACCCTGGGCAAACGTTGCGCCCGCCTGGACCTGAAAAACCCCGACGACCGCCTGATCTTCGAAAACCTGCTCAAGGACACCGACATTCTGCTGCACGGCTATCGCGCCGATGCACTGGAACAGTTGGGCTACGGTGAGGCTGCGCTGCAAGCCCTCGCGCCTGGCCTGATCGACGCCAGCCTCAACGCCTACGGCTGGAGCGGCCCGTGGCGCAATCGCCGGGGGTTCGACAGCCTGGTGCAGATGAGCACCGGGATTGCCGAGGCTGGCAGGCAGTGGAAAAACTCGGACAAACCGGTGCCGCTGCCGTTGCAGGCGCTGGACCACGCCACCGGGTATTTGATGGCGGCCAGTGCGATCCAGGCATTGAGTGAACGCTTGAAATCCGGCCGCGGCGGTTCGGCACTGTTGTCCCTCGCGCGCACGGCAAAGCTGTTGGTGGACGCAGGACAAGTCCCTGAACAACTACCGCTGCGGGCCGAAGAACCGGGTGATCAAGGCTTGGTGGTGGAGCAAACCGCCTGGGGCCCGGCCCACCGCTTGCTGCCCCCGGTGACCATCAGCGGGACACCGTTGCAGTGGGACTTGCCCGCAGGGGAATTGGGCTCACACCGCCCTCAGTGGTGACCGAAGATCCTGTGGCGAGGGAGCATGCTCCCGCTGGACTGCGCAGCAGGCCCCAGCTTTTGGGTCAATGGGGCCGCTTCGCGCCCCAGCGGGAGCAAGCTCCCTCGCCACAGGTACGCAGAATCAATCCGCGCGGCTCAGTGATGTCCACAAATGCTGCGCCGCATAGGCTCTAAGCGGTCGCCAGGCCTCAGCCCGCGCCAGCAACTGGCGCGGGCTCACCGGCCCGCCTTCCAGCGCCACCAGCGCATTGATCAAACCGATATCCCCCGAGGCAAACGCATCCTGCTCGCGCATCTGGCGCATGGCGATGTACTGCGCCGTCCAGTCACCAATCCCGGGTAATGCGACCAACCGCGCCACACCTTCCTTCAGGTTCGCCTTCGCCTGGAAGATCTGCGGGTCATCCAGCAACGCCTGGGCCACGCCCGACAAGGTACGCCCGCGACTTTTCGGCATGCCGAGGGTTGCCAAATCTGCGGCTGCCAGCACCTCGGCCGAAGGAAACACA
Source organism: Pseudomonas sp. G1002 (assembly GCF_013385455.1). Taxonomy (NCBI): domain Bacteria; kingdom Pseudomonadati; phylum Pseudomonadota; class Gammaproteobacteria; order Pseudomonadales; family Pseudomonadaceae; genus Pseudomonas; species Pseudomonas sp. G1002. Next base: position 16,952 of record NZ_JACAPY010000012.1, on the reverse strand, counting down.
TGGGTCACACCGGCATGGGGCGTCACCAGCGGCGTGCCGTACTGCGCCACCAGCTTGCCCGCCAGCTTGATCGCCGCCACCACGGTAATCTGCTGGCCCAACACCGCGCGGATCGCCAACTCCAGCCCATCCCAGGTTCCCGGCACCCGCAAGCCAGGACGCGCCGCCACCAAGCTCGCCATCAAGGGATCATTCGCCAATTGCCGGTTGATCCGCTTCGGGTCAGCCGACAGGTCAAACATGTCCCGTAACCGCCGCTCAATTTCCGGCAACGCTGCCGGGTCGGGGAAGTCCACCGTTACTTCAAGCCAATCACCGGCCCCGGGCGACACACTGAGCCAACCCTGCTGACCGTCGACACTGATACTGCGCGAGTAAACGCCTGCGTCCACCGTCTCCATCCCGCTGATCGCCCGCGCCGACAAAAAGCCCGACATCGCCGCCCAGTCATACGGCGCCTGATACGCCAGCTGCATTCTCACAACGACAATACCCCGCTGTACAACCCATACGCCGCCAGGCTCGCCCCGGCGATCACGCAGGCGAAAATGCCTTTTTCCAGATGGGTAAACAAGGGCTGGCCCTGCTCGCGCTTGGCCAGGGCAAACAGGATCACGCCCGGTGCATACAGCAGCGCCGACAGCAGCAAGTACTTCAGGCCACCGGCGTAGAGCAGCCACACCGCATAGGCCAGGGCGATCAGGCTCACCAGCAGGTCCTTGGTGCGTTCGCCATGGGCGCCTTCGTAGGTTTCACCGCGGCCGCTCAACAGCACCGCATACGCCGCCGACCACAGATAGGGCACCAGGATCATCGACGACGCCAGGTAGATCAGGGTGGTGTAGGTGCTTTCCGAAAACAGCGTGATCACCAGGAACAGCTGGATCATTACATTGGTCAGCCACAACGCATTGACCGGCACCTGATTGACGTTTTCCTTTTTCAGGAACGCCGGCATGGTCTTGTCATGGGCGGTGGCATAGAGGATTTCGGCGCAGAGCAAGGCCCACGACAGCAGCGCGCCCAACAGCGAAACCGCCAGGCCGATGCTGATCGACAGCGCGCCCCACGGGCCGACGATATGTTCCAGCACCCCGGCCAGGGACGGGTTTTGCAGCTTGGCCAGTTCCGGCTGGCTCATGATCCCGAGCGACAGCAGGTTGACCAATACCAGCAGCGCCAACACCCCCAGGAAACCGATGACCGTGGCCCGGCCCACGTCCGAGCGTTTCTCGGCCCGCGCCGAGTAGACACTGGCGCCCTCGATGCCGATAAACACAAACACCGTGACCAGCATCATGTTGCGCACCTGATCCACCACGCCGCCGAAATTCGGATTACTCAGGCCCCAGATATCCCGGGTAAAGATGTCGGCCTTGAATGCCACGGCGGCGATCACGATAAACATCACCAGCGGTACGATCTTGGCCACGGTGGTGATCTGGTTGATGAACGCCGCCTCCTTGATCCCGCGCATCACCAGGAAATGCACCGCCCACAACAACACCGATGCGCAGCCAATCGCTACCGGGGTATTGCCCTGGCCGAACACCGGAAAAAAGTAGCCGAGGGTACTGAATAGCAACACGAAGTAACCGACGTTGCCCATCCAGGCACTGATCCAGTAGCCCCAGGCCGACGAGAAACCCATGTAGTCGCCGAACCCGGCCTTGGCGTACGCGTATACGCCGGAATCCAGTTCAGGCTTGCGGTTGGCCAGGGTCTGGAACACAAAGGCCAGGGTCAGCATGCCCACGGCGGTAATGCCCCAGCCAATCAACACCGCGCCTACCTCGGCCCGCGCCGCCATGTTCTGCGGCAACGAGAAAATCCCGCCGCCGATCATCGAGCCCACCACCAGGGCGATCAAGGCATTGAGGCGCAGCTTTTCCGAGGATTGGGACATGAACACTCCTGAACAAAACAACCATTGAGCCAACAACTGTGCACTCAACTAACTTATTAAGCCGGCGCAGCGTTTATTAGATATAGCCAATAAAGGCGCCGGCTTCATAACTTAAAGGCATGACAATAAACAGCATTAAGGCAAATTTATAATTTAAATAACGCTGCGCTGTAAAAGTTTGCATATCTGCAAATACGGGCTAGCTTCAAAGGTCCATGCTAATGAGAAAACCTGTTGTTTGAAACGCAGAACCGCTCTACGACGAGCCTCTGCGAGGCACTTGAGCGCCCGTACCTTTCATCATAAGTCATTAATTCACAATGGAATGTGCCAATGAAGTGATCTGAGTCAGCTGTTTGATTAGCGCACGGATTTATTCTGTGGTCTCTCTTCTCCTGCATTGGAGTCATGCGATGTCTGAATCTCCCGGAAAACTTCGACTCGGCGCACTGGTTGCACTTGTCGTGGGTTCAATGATTGGTGGCGGGATCTTCTCACTGCCGCAAAACATGGCGGCCAGCGCCGATGTCGGCGCGGTACTGATTGGTTGGGTGATCACCGCCGTGGGCATGTTGACCCTGGCGTTCGTGTTCCAGACCCTGGCCAATCGCAAGCCCGACCTCGACGGCGGGGTCTATGCCTATGCCAAGGCCGGGTTTGGCGACTACATGGGTTTCTCATCCGCCTGGGGTTACTGGATCAGTGCCTGGTTGGGCAACGTCGGCTATTTCGTGCTGCTGTTCAGCACCCTCGGTTACTTCTTCCCCATCTTCGGCGAAGGCAACACCCCGGCGGCGGTGATCGGCGCGTCGGTGCTGCTGTGGGCCGTGCACTTCCTGGTACTGCGCGGGATCAAGGAAGCCGCGTTCATCAACCTGGTGACCACCATCGCCAAGGTGGTGCCGCTGGTGCTGTTTGTGTTGATCGCGCTCTTCGCGTTCAAGCTGGACATCTTCACCGCCGACATCTGGGGCGTGAAAAACCCGGACCTGGGCAGCGTGATGAACCAGGTGCGCAACATGATGCTGGTCACCGTCTGGGTGTTCATCGGCATTGAGGGTGCGAGCATCTTCTCGTCCCGCGCCGAAAAACGCTCCGACGTCGGCAAGGCCACGGTGATTGGTTTTATCACCGTGCTGCTGTTCCTGATGCTGGTGAACGTGCTGTCCCTGGGGATCATGACCCAACCGGAATTGGCCAAGCTGCAAAACCCGTCGATGGCCGCCGTGCTGGAGCACGTGGTGGGTCACTGGGGCGCGGTGTTGATCAGCGTCGGCTTGATCATTTCCTTGCTGGGGGCGCTGCTGTCGTGGGTGCTGCTGTGTGCGGAGATCATGTTCGCCGCCGCCAAGGACCACACCATGCCGGAGTTCCTGCGTAAGGAAAACGCCAACCACGTGCCGGCCAACGCCCTGTGGCTGACCAACGCCATGGTGCAGATTTTCCTGGTGATCACGCTGTTCTCGGCCAGCACTTACCTGTCGCTGATCTACCTCGCCACCTCGATGATCCTGGTGCCTTACCTGTGGTCGGCGGCCTATGCACTGCTGCTGGCGGTGCGCGGTGAAACCTATGAAAGCGCCCCGGGCGAACGCAGGAAAGACCTGCTGATCGGCGCCATCGCGTTGATCTACGCGGTCTGGCTGCTGTACGCCGGTGGCACCAAGTACCTGTTGCTGTCCGCCCTGCTCTATGCCCCCGGCGTGATCCTGTTCGCCATGGCCAAGCATGAACTGGGCAAACCGATTTTCACCAACGTCGAGAAGCTGATTTTCGCCGCAGTCGTCATAGGTGCCCTCGTGGCGGGCTATGGCCTCTACTCCGGCTTCCTGACCCTGTAATCATTGTTCACTGGAGGATCTGTAATGACCACGGAAAAAGTGAAGTACGGCGTACATTCCGAAGCCGGCAAACTGCGCAAAGTCATGGTGTGCTCCCCAGGTTTGGCCCACCAGCGGCTGACCCCAAACAACTGCGATGAACTGCTGTTCGATGACGTGCTGTGGGTAGCCCAGGCCAAGCGCGACCACTTCGACTTCGTGACCAAGATGCGCGAGCGCGACATCGATGTGCTGGAAATGCACAACCTGCTGACCGACATCGTCGCCATCCCCGAAGCGCTGGACTGGATCCTGGCGCGCAAGATCACCGCCAACCAGGTGGGCCTGGGGCTGGTCAATGAGGTCAGCTCGTGGCTGCGCAGCCTGGAGCCGCGCAAGGTCGCCGAGTACCTGATCGGTGGCGTGTCGGCCGATGACCTGCCGAGCAGTTTCGGTGGCAAGACCATCGAGATGTTCCGCGATTTCCTCGGCCACTCAAGCTTCATCCTGCCGCCGCTGCCCAACACCCAGTTCACCCGCGACACCACCTGCTGGATCTATGGCGGCGTGACGCTGAACCCGATGTACTGGCCGGCGCGACGCCAGGAAACCCTGCTGGCCAGCGCCATCTACAAATTCCACCCCGAGTTTACCAACGCGGACTTCCAGGTGTGGTACGGCGACCCTGACCAGGAACACGGCAACGCCACCCTGGAAGGCGGCGACGTGATGCCGATTGGTAACGGCGTGGTGTTGATCGGCATGGGCGAGCGTTCCTCGCGCCAGGCCATCGGCCAACTCGCCCTGAACCTGTTCAAGCACAAGGCCGTGGAGCGTGTGATCGTCGCCGGCCTGCCAAAATCCCGCGCGGCGATGCACCTCGACACCGTGTTCAGCTTCTGCGACCGCGACCTGGTCACGATCTTCCCGGAAGTGGTCAACCAGATCGTCGCTTTCACCCTGCGCCCGGACGAGACCAAGCCCGGCGGCATCGACATCCAGCGCGAAAAAACCAACTTCCTCGACACCGTCGCCGCCGCCCTGAACCTCAAGGCCCTGCGTGTGGTGGAAACCGGCGGCAACAGCTTCGCCGCCGAGCGCGAGCAGTGGGATGACGGCAACAACGTAGTGGCCGTGGAGCCTGGCGTGGTGATCGGCTACGACCGCAACACCTACACCAACACCTTGCTGCGCAAGGCCGGTGTGGAAGTCATCACCATCAGCGCCGGTGAACTCGGCCGTGGCCGTGGCGGCGGCCACTGCATGACCTGCCCGATCATTCGCGACCCAATCGACTACTGATATTCAAACCCTGGCCGCCGCTCATAAGGCGCCGGCCAGGGGGATAACCTAAACAGAAGGAGATCCACCATGGCTTTTAATATGCGCAACCGCAGCCTGCTGTCGCTGATGCACCACACCACTCGCGAGCTGCACTACCTGCTGGACCTGTCCCGCGACCTCAAGCGCGCCAAATACACCGGCACCGAGCGTCCGCACCTGAAGGGCAAAAACATCGCGCTGATCTTCGAAAAAACCTCGACCCGCACCCGTTGCGCGTTCGAGGTCGCGGCCCACGACCAGGGTGCCCACGTCACCTACATCGACCCGGTGTCGTCGCAGATCGGCCACAAAGAAAGCATGAAAGACACCGCCCGCGTCCTCGGCCGGATGTTCGATGCCATCGAGTACCGTGGCTTTGAACAGGAAATCGTCGAAGAGCTGGCCAAGTTCGCCGGGGTGCCGGTGTTCAACGGCCTGACCGCCGAATTCCACCCCACCCAGATGATCGCCGACACCCTGACCATGCGCGAGCACAGCGACAAGCCGCTGCATGACATCAGCTATGCCTACCTGGGCGACGCCCGCTACAACATGGGCAACTCGCTGCTGATGATTGGCGCCAAGCTGGGCATGGACGTGCGCATCGGCGCACCGAAAGCCCTGTGGCCCCATGCTGATTTCATCAAGCAGTGCCAGGCATTTGCCGAGGAAAGCGGCGCGCGCATCACCATCACCGAAGACCCGAAGGAAGCGGTGAAAGGCGTGGACTTCATCCACACCGATATCTGGGTGTCCATGGGCGAACCGGTGGAAGCGTGGGACGAGCGCATCGAGCAACTGCTGCCGTACCAGGTCAACGCCAAGATGATGAAGGCCTCGGGCAATCCACGCGTGAAATTCATGCACTGCCTGCCGGCGTTCCACAACAGCGAAACCAAGGTCGGCAAGGACATCGCCGCGCGTTATCCGAACCTGGCCAATGGTGTGGAAGTGACCGAAGAAGTGTTTGAGTCCCCGGCCAACATCGCCTTTGAGCAGGCGGAAAACCGCATGCACACCATCAAGGCGATCCTGGTGTCGGCGCTGGCGGATATCTAAACCCACACCGCTCCCAC
>NZ_JACAPY010000012.1:0-10780 GCF_013385455.1 Pseudomonas sp. G1002 | reverse complement strand
CCGCTCCCACATTTGGCCCGGTGTTCACAACGCTGGATTCTGGAAGGACAACCTTATATGCGTATCGTCGTTGCACTGGGCGGCAACGCCCTTCTGCGCCGTGGTGAACCCATGACCGCAGACAATCAACGGGCCAATATCCGTATCGCCACCGAACAGATCGCCAAGATCCACAAAGGCAACGAGCTGGTGATTGCCCACGGCAATGGCCCGCAAGTGGGCCTGCTGTCGCTGCAGGCTGCCGCCTACACCCAGGTTTCACCTTACCCGCTGGATGTGTTGGGAGCCGAAACCGAAGGCATGATCGGCTACATCATCGAACAGGAACTGGGCAACCTGCTGGACTTCGAAGTGCCGTTCGCCACACTGCTGACCCAGGTCGAAGTCGACGCCAAGGACCCGGCCTTCCAGAACCCGACCAAACCCATCGGCCCGGTGTACTCCAAAGCCGAAGCGGAAAAACTGGCCGCTGAAAAAGGCTGGACGATTGCCCCCGATGGCGACAAGTATCGCCGCGTGGTGGCCAGCCCACGGCCAAAGCGGATCTTTGAAATCCGCCCGATCCAGTGGTTACTGGAAAAAGGCAGCATCGTGATCTGCGCCGGCGGCGGCGGGATTCCGACGATGTATGGCGAAGACGGCAAGCTCAAGGGCATTGAAGCCGTGATCGACAAAGACCTGTGCTCATCCTTGCTGGCCGGGCAACTGGACGCCGATTTGCTGGTGATTGCCACCGACGTCAATGCCGCCTTTATCGACTTCGGCAAGCCCACCCAGAAAGCCATCGGCCAGGCACACCCGGACGAAATCGAAAAGCTCGGCTTCGCTGCCGGCTCAATGGGACCCAAGGTCCAGGCCGCGTGCGAGTTCGCCCGCCAGACTGGAAAAACCGCAGTGATCGGTTCACTCTCGGACATCGAAGCGATCGTCCAGGGCAGCGCCGGCACCCGCATCAGTACCGCAAAACCTGGCATCACCTACCTGTGAAGTAGAGGAGAAACGCCTATGGCTACCTTTGAACCTGGTCACCTGCACATCGAACGCCACGCGCTGAACAAGGATGACTACAGCTACAACCTGTGCATCGACTACGAAGTCAGCCAGGACCCAAAGGAAGGCAAGGGAATGCTCTTCAAGATGCACGGCACGGTGCAGGGCAAGGAGCTCAAGGAAGAGTTCTTCCTGCCCAAGGACCAGTCGTTCGACTTCGCCCGGCAGGCGATGAACATCGCGCAGAAGTACGGCATGCCGAAGATTGCCGTGCTCAATGGCCAGATGCACAAGCAGTACGATTTGATGTTTGAGGATGTGCGCCATCAGTTGGATGTGAAGCCTGGGGATCCGGTCAAACCCGAACACCTCGAATAACCCGATTTCCCAGGCACCAACCATCAAATGTGGGAGCGGCGGTGCGACGATTCGACTTGCTCGCGAATGCGGTGTATCAGTTGATACATCCGGTGACTGACACACCGCATTCGCGAGCAAGCCCGCTCCCACATTTTGATCTCTATCTTCTCCAAGGCATACTTGCCACCTCTCGCTCGCCAGAACCAAAAACAGCCCCATGCGTATCCACGTCAGCTTCATCGACCGCGTCGGCATCACCCAGGAAGTCCTGGCCTTGCTCGGTGGGCGCAATCTGAACCTGGATGCGGTGGAAATGGTTCCGCCCAACGTCTACATCGACGCCCCGACCCTAAGCGCCGAGGTACTGGAAGAGCTGCGTGATGCACTGTTCAGCGTGCGCGGCGTGCAAGCCGTGACCGTGGTCGACATCCTCCCCGGCCAGCGCCAGCACCTGCAACTCGACGCCCTGCTCGCCGCCATGACCGACCCGGTACTGGCCCTGGACAGCGCCGGCAAGATCCTGCTGGCCAACCCGGCGCTGATCGCCTTGTACGGTCGCGAACCCGCCGGGGAAAGCATCAACGAACTGTTCGACGACCCAACCCTGCTGGCCACCCTGCTGGAACACGGCTTTCGCCTGGCCCTGCGGGAAATCAGCGTCAACGGCCAGACCCTGCTGCTGGACGCCACGCCGATCACCGACGCCGGCGCCCTGCTGACCCTGTACCAACCCAACCGCATCGGCGAACAACTGTCGGCGCTGCACCATGACCACGCCGAAGGTTTCGACGCGTTGTTGGGCGAGTCCCCGGCGATCCGCACCCTCAAGGCGCGGGCGCAACGGGTGGCGGCGCTGGATGCACCGTTGTTGATCCAGGGCGAGACCGGCACCGGCAAGGAGCTGGTGGCCCGTGCCTGCCACGCCATCAGCGCACGCCACAGCGCGCCGTTCCTGGCCCTGAACTGCGCGGCGCTGCCGGAGAACCTGGCCGAGAGCGAACTGTTCGGCTACGCCCCCGGCGCCTTCACCGGTGCCCAGCGCGGCGGCAAGCCGGGGCTGATGGAACTGGCGAACCAGGGCACGGTGTTCCTCGACGAGATCGGCGAGATGTCACCGTACTTGCAGGCCAAGCTGCTGCGGTTTCTCAACGACGGCAGCTTCCGCCGGGTGGGCGGCGACCGTGAGGTGAAGGTCAATGTGCGGATCCTCAGCGCCACCCACCGCGACCTGGAAAAAATGGTCAGCGAAGGCACCTTCCGCGAAGACCTGTTCTACCGCCTCAATGTGCTCAACGTCGAAGTGCCGCCCCTGCGCGAGCGCGGCCAGGACATCCTGCTGCTGGCCCGCTACTTCATGCAGCAGGCCTGCGCGCAGATCCAGCGCCCGGTCTGCCGCCTGGCGCCGGGCACCTACCCGGCGCTGCTGGGCAACCGCTGGCCGGGCAACGTGCGGCAATTACAGAACGTGATCTTCCGCGCCGCGGCCATTTGCGAAAGCAGCCTGGTGGACATCGGCGACCTGGACATCGCCGGCACCTCGGTGGCGCGGCAGAACGATGGTGAAGTCGACAGCCTGGAGCAGGCCGTGGAGGATTTCGAGCGCGGGTTGCTGGAGAAGCTCTATGCCAGCTATCCGTCCACGCGCCAGCTGGCCAGCCGCCTGCAAACCTCCCACACCGCCATTGCCCATCGCTTGCGCAAGTACGGTATTCCCAGCAAGCCCTGACTGACTGCACGCGATCAACATGTGGGAGCGGGCTTGCTCGCGAATGCGTTGGGTCAGTCAATACATTCGGCACTGACATACCGCTTTCGCGAGCAAGCCCGCTCCCACATTTGATCTACGGCGCCCTCAAAAGCGACCTCCGCCTGTACTGAAAGCGCTACAGTGGAACGATATCAATACACACCGTCCCAGGCGTCGCGATGCAAGGCTTTGATCCTCATAGGCTTTTTTTCACCCGTCCAGCTGTAGCGATATCGCTACAGTCACCTTCCGAACATCACCTGCCATAATCAGTAACCAATTGTTTTATAACGATAAAAAAACATTGGCCGCAATTTTGCTAAGCAACTCCCCATTATTCCAATCCCGTCCACCAGACGAATCTGGCCCTGAGGAGTTTCCATGAGCGAGTTGCGCTTTACTGAAGATCACGAATGGCTGCGCGCCGAAGCCGACGGCAGCGTGACCGTGGGCATTACCGCTTTTGCGCAGAACGCGCTGGGTGATGTGGTTTTCGTGCAACTGCCTGAGCTGCAGTCCTACGACAAAGGGGCAGAAGCCTCCACCGTTGAATCGGTCAAGGCCGCCAGCGGCGTATACATGCCATTGGACGGCGAAGTCCTCGAAGTAAACGACAAGCTGGACGGCAGCCCCGAGCTGGTCAACGAAGACCCGATGGGCGAAGGCTGGTTCTTCCGCTTTAAACCGGCTGATGCCGACGCAGTAGCTAAGCTGTTGGATCAGGATGCGTATGACCGCCTGATCAAAGCCAACGCTGAAGCCTGAGGAGCGCGCCATGACTAATCTGACCACCGCCAACGAATTCATCGCCCGCCACATCGGCCCGCGCCAGGACGACGAGCAACACATGCTCGCCACCCTGGGCTTTGATTCCCTGGAAGCCCTGAGCGCCAGCGTGATCCCGGAAAGCATCAAGGGCACCGCTGTGCTGGGCCTGAGCGACGGCCTGAGCGAAGCCGACGCACTGGCTTCGATCAAGGCGATCGCCGCCAAGAACGAGCTGTTCAAGACCTACATCGGCCAGGGCTACTACAACTGCCACACACCGTCGCCGATCCTGCGCAACCTGCTGGAAAACCCGGCCTGGTACACCGCCTACACGCCGTATCAGCCGGAGATTTCCCAGGGCCGCCTGGAGTCGCTGCTGAACTTCCAGACGCTGATCAGCGACCTCACCGGCCTGCCGATCGCCAACGCCTCGCTGTTGGACGAAGCCACCGCCGCTGCCGAAGCCATGACCTTCTGCAAACGCCTGAGCAAGAACAAAGGCAGCAACGCGTTCTTCGCCTCCGTGCACAGCCACCCGCAAACCCTCGACGTATTGCGCACCCGTGCCGAGCCGCTGGGCATCGACGTGGTGGTGGGCGACGAGCGTGAACTGACCGACGTCAGCGCCTTCTTCGGCGCCCTGCTGCAATACCCGGCCAGCAACGGTGACGTGTTCGACTACCGCGAACTGACCGAGCGCTTCCACGCCGCCAATGCGCTGGTAGCCGTGGCCGCCGACCTGCTGGCCCTGACCCTGCTGACCCCGCCGGGTGAGTTCGGCGCCGACGTGGCCATCGGCAGCGCGCAACGCTTCGGCGTTCCGCTGGGCTTCGGTGGCCCGCATGCGGCGTACTTCTCCACCAAGGATGCGTTCAAGCGCGACATGCCGGGCCGCCTGGTCGGCGTCTCCGTGGACCGTTTCGGCAAGCCGGCCCTGCGCCTGGCCATGCAGACCCGCGAGCAACATATCCGCCGCGAGAAGGCCACCAGCAACATCTGCACCGCCCAGGTATTGCTCGCCAACATCGCCAGCATGTATGCCGTGTACCACGGCCCGAAAGGCCTGACCCAGATCGCCAACCGCATTCACCACCTGACCGCGATCTTCGCCAAAGGCTTGGGCGTATTGGGCCTGGCAGTTGAACAAGCCCACTTCTTCGACACCCTGACCATCAAGACCGGCGCGCAAACTGCTGCCCTGCACGACAAGGCTCGCGCCCAGCGCATCAACCTGCGTGTGGTCGACGGCGAACGCGTTGGCCTGTCGGTGGACGAAACCACCTCCCAAGCCGACATCGAAACCCTGTGGAGCGTGTTCGCCGGCGGTAAAGCCCTGCCGGACTTCGCCGCATTGGCTGCCAGCGTTGAAAGCACCCTGCCGGCCGCGCTGCTGCGCCAGTCGCCAATTCTCAGCCACCCGGTGTTCAACCGTTACCACTCCGAAACCGAGCTGATGCGCTACCTGCGCAAACTGGCCGACAAGGACCTGGCCCTGGATCGCACCATGATCCCGCTGGGCTCGTGCACCATGAAGCTCAACGCCGCCAGCGAAATGATCCCGGTGACCTGGGCCGAGTTCGGTGCCCTGCACCCGTTCGCCCCGGCCTCGCAAAGCGCCGGCTACCAGCAACTGACGACCGAACTGGAAGCCATGCTCTGCGCGGCCACCGGTTACGACGCGATTTCCCTGCAACCGAACGCCGGTTCCCAGGGCGAATACGCCGGCCTGCTGGCCATCCGTGCCTATCACCAGAGCCGTGGCGAAGAACGCCGCGATATCTGCCTGATCCCGTCGTCGGCCCACGGCACCAACCCGGCCACCGCCAACATGGCCGGCATGCGCGTCGTGGTCACCGCCTGCGATGCACGCGGTAACGTCGACATCGAAGACCTGCGTGCCAAGGCTATCGAGCACCGCGAGCACCTCGCTGCGCTGATGATCACCTACCCGTCCACCCACGGCGTGTTCGAAGAAGGCATCCGCGAAATCTGCGGGATCATTCACGACAACGGCGGCCAGGTGTACATCGACGGCGCCAACATGAACGCGATGGTCGGCCTCTGCGCCCCGGGCAAGTTCGGCGGCGATGTGTCCCACTTGAACCTGCACAAGACCTTCTGCATTCCCCACGGTGGTGGCGGCCCGGGCGTCGGCCCGATTGGCGTCAAATCCCACCTGACGCCGTTCCTGCCCGGCCATGCCGCGATGGAACGCAAGGAAGGCGCGGTCTGCGCCGCACCGTTCGGCAGCGCGAGCATCCTGCCGATCACCTGGATGTACATCAGCATGATGGGCGGCGCAGGCCTCAAGCGCGCTTCGCAGTTGGCGATTTTGAATGCCAACTACATTTCCCGCCGCCTGGAAGAGCACTACCCGGTGCTGTACACCGGCAGCAATGGCCTGGTGGCCCACGAATGCATCCTCGACCTGCGCCCGTTGAAAGACAGCAGCGGCATCAGCGTGGATGACGTGGCCAAGCGTCTGATCGACTTTGGTTTCCATGCGCCGACCATGTCGTTCCCGGTGGCCGGCACCCTGATGATCGAGCCGACCGAAAGCGAATCCCGGGAAGAACTGGACCGCTTCTGCGACGCGATGATCGCCATCCGCGAAGAAATCCGCGCGGTGGAAAATGGCTCGCTGGACAAAGACGACAACCCGCTGAAAAACGCGCCACACACTGCCGCGGAACTGGTTGGCGAATGGAGCCACCCATACAGCCGTGAACAAGCGGTGTACCCGGTGGCGTCGTTGATCGAAGCCAAGTACTGGCCGCCGGTTGGCCGGGTCGACAACGTGTTTGGCGATCGCAACCTGGTGTGCGCTTGCCCGTCGATCGAGAGCTACGCGTAACCTGATGTGGGAGCGGGCTTGCTCGCGAATGCGGAGTGTCAGTTGATACATCTGGTGACTGACCCACCGCTTTCGCGAGCAAGCCCGCTCCCACATTGGACCGCGTACATCCGTTCAATAATAAGAAACCGGAGAACAACCATGTCTTTAAGCGTGTTCGACCTGTTCAAGATTGGCATCGGCCCCTCCAGCTCTCACACCGTCGGCCCGATGCGCGCTGCCGCTCGATTCGTCGAGGGACTGAAGCGCGACAACCTGCTGGGCGCCACCACCTGCGTCAAGGTGGAGCTCTACGGCTCACTCGGCGCCACCGGCAAAGGCCACGGCAGTGACAAGGCCGTATTGTTGGGCCTGGAAGGCGAGCACCCGGATACCGTGAACACCGAAACCGTTGCCGCCCGCCTGTTGGAAATTCGCGGCAACGCACGCTTGAACCTGCTCGGCGAACACAGCATTGCGTTCAACGAGAAAGAACACCTGGCGATGATTCGCAAACCCCTGCCCTATCATCCCAACGGCATGATCTTCCGCGCCTTCGACGCCGCCGGCTTGCAGATTCGCAGCCGCGAGTACTACTCGGTGGGCGGCGGGTTTGTGGTGGATGAAGACGCCGCCGGCCACGACCGGATTGTCGAAGACGCCACGCCCCTGACGTTCCCGTTCAAAAGTGCCAAGGACTTGCTCGGCCATTGCGCCACCTATGGGCTGTCCATCAGCCAGGTGATGCTGACCAATGAAAGCGCCTGGCGCCCGGAAGCGGAAACCCGCGCCGGCCTGCTGAAGATCTGGCAGGTGATGCAGGACTGCGTGGACGCGGGCTGTCGCAACGAAGGGATTTTGCCGGGAGGGCTGAAGGTCAAGCGCCGCGCCGCCGCGTTGCATCGCCAACTGTGCAAGCACCCGGAATCGGCGCTGCGCGACCCGCTGTCGGTGCTGGACTGGGTCAACCTGTACGCCCTGGCGGTCAACGAAGAAAACGCCAATGGCGGGCGCGTGGTGACGGCGCCCACCAACGGTGCCGCCGGGATTGTGCCGGCTGTGTTGCACTACTACATGCGCTTTATCCCGGGGGCCAGCGAAGACGGGGTGGTGCGCTTCCTGCTCACCGCCGCGGCCATCGGTATTCTGTACAAGGAGAACGCCTCGATCTCCGGCGCCGAAGTCGGCTGCCAGGGAGAAGTCGGCGTGGCCTGCTCCATGGCTGCCGGCGCCCTGTGTGAAGTGCTGGGCGGTACGGTTTCCCAGGTGGAGAACGCCGCCGAGATCGGCATGGAACACAACCTCGGCCTGACCTGCGACCCCATCGGCGGGCTGGTGCAGGTGCCCTGCATCGAGCGCAACGCAATGGGTTCGGTCAAGGCCATCAATGCGGTGCGCATGGCCCTGCGCGGCGACGGGCAACACTTCGTGTCCCTCGACAAGGTCATCCGCACCATGCGCCAGACCGGCGCCGACATGAAAAGCAAATACAAGGAAACCGCCCGTGGCGGTTTGGCGGTCAACATTATCGAGTGCTGACGCCTATAAGCGCGTCCGCACGTTTTTCAGGAGCTGAATATGTCCACCGAAACCCTGTTGAAAACCCCGTTGCACGCCCTGCACATCGAACTGGGCGCACGCATGGTGCCCTTCGCCGGCTACGACATGCCGGTGCAATACCCGCTGGGCGTGATGAAAGAACACCTGCACACCCGTGAGCAAGCCGGGTTGTTCGATGTGTCGCACATGGGCCAGATCCGCCTGACCGGCGCCGGTGCCGCCAAGGCCCTGGAAACCCTGGTACCGGTGGACATCATCGACCTGCCGGTGGGCATGCAGCGTTATGCGATGTTCACCAACGAGCAAGGCGGCATCCTGGATGACCTGATGGTCGCCAACCTGGGTAACGACGAACTGTTCCTGGTGGTCAACGCCGCCTGCAAGGACCAGGACCTGGCCCACCTGCGCCAGCACATCGGTGACCAGTGCACCATCGAGCCACTGTTCGAGGAACGCGCCCTGCTGGCCCTGCAAGGCCCGGCTGCCGTCAGCGTGCTGGCGCGCCTGGCGCCGGAGGTCAAGCACATGACCTTCATGCAATTCGCACCGACCCGCCTGCTGGGCGTGGACTGCTACGTCAGCCGCTCGGGCTACACCGGCGAAGACGGCTTCGAAATCTCGGTACCGGCCGCGAACGCCGAGGCCCTGGCCCGCAGCCTGCTGGCCGAAACCGAAGTACAGGCCATCGGCCTGGGCGCCCGCGACTCCCTGCGCCTGGAAGCCGGCCTGTGCCTTTATGGCCATGACATGAACACCGAGACCACGCCGATTGAAGCCAGCCTGTTGTGGGCAATTTCCAAGGCCCGTCGTGCTGATGGCGCACGCGCCGGTGGCTTCCCGGGCGCCGATGCGATCTTCACCCAGCAACAAACCGGCGTCAGCCGCAAACGCGTAGGCCTGTTGCCACAGGAACGCACGCCGGTCCGTGAAGGCGCAGAAATCGTCGACGAACACGGCACCGTGATCGGCAGCGTCTGCAGCGGCGGTTTTGGCCCGAGCCTGGGCGGCCCGCTGGCCATGGGTTATCTGGACAGCGCTTTCATCGCACTGGATACCGAAGTATCTGCGTTGGTACGTGGGAAAAAGGTGCCACTACGTGTAAGTAAAATGCCATTCGTGCCACAACGTTACTACCGTGGTTGATTGACTGTTCCTATAAGTAACGCGGTTGCGTTAACGTGCACTAATCTGTAACGCAACCGCCACATTAAAGTGCATTGACGATAGTCAATGTTATGTTCAGTCACCTATAACAAGTGACGAATTCTATCGAATAAACGCGTTCCACATTGTGGACAGAAGTGTAACGAGGCCGAGCAAAACCTGGGGTTTTGCCGGGGCTTGTTTTTTCTGTATTAGTTGGCGTAGAGTTTGCCCACTGTGTTTGCATGGGTCGCTTTGAACCTGGACCTGGGCAGTAGCCAAAGTTTGCTACAACCCGTTCGACGTCTCTTACTTTCCTGCAACCCAGCCCAGTACTCTTTCATGTGAAAGGGGCTGTCATTAATTTTTTTGCGTCAAGGAAATAAGAAAATGGCTGATCGTCAGAGCGGTACCGTCAAGTGGTTTAACGACGAAAAAGGGTTTGGTTTTATCACTCCAGAAAGCGGTCCGGATCTGTTCGTCCACTTCCGCGCTATTCAGGGCAACGGCTTCAAAAGCCTGAAAGAAGGCCAGAAAGTGACCTTCATCGCGGTGCAAGGCCAGAAAGGCATGCAAGCCGACGAAGTACAAGCAGAAGGCTGATCCTTGCTGCGACAAAAAGCCCCTGATATGACATCAGGGGCTTTTTTATGGGCGTTCTTCCGTAAAATGGCTTTTTTCCTGCCGAGAGCCATGCCATGTCGAAACACCTGCTGAGCCCCCAAGGCGAGTTTCCCGCCGTAGGCCTGGGCCGTCGTCTGGCAGCGATGTTCTATGACTTCCTGTTGTGCACCGCCCTGCTGATCGTCACGGCCTTCATCTACAAGCTGGTGTGGATGGGGTTTGTCGGTGAGGCCAAGCTGCGGGCGCTGTCTGAGTCTGGCGCGCTGGATGGTGATCCGCTGTTGTCGACGATTTTGTTTTTTGTGCTGTTTGGGTTCTTTGCCAAGTTCTGGACGCATTCGGGGCAGACCCTGGGGATGCAGGTTTGGGGGGTGCGGGTGCAGAACGCTGATGGGTCGCGGATCAGTCTGTGGCAGGCGTTGTTGCGGTTTGTGGTGTCGATTGCTTCGTGGTTGTGCCTGGGGCTTGGGTTTATCTGGTCGTTGTTCGACAAGCAGAAGCGTGGCTGGCATGACATCTACTCCGACACGCAGTTGGTGCGGGTTCCGAAGAAAAAGAAGTAGGTTTTCAGGTTGGGGGCATATCCGTTGCTGCGGTTATGGCCGCTATTGGTTCCGCTTTTACAGCGGCTCACTTTTGAAAAGCGCAAAAGTAAGCAAAACGCTCTTGCCCCACCACTCGGCTCCTCGCCTAGGCTCGGAGTGCCCTCACTCCGGCTTTGGACCGTGGGCCGCCGTCATGGGCCATCCCTGGCC
>NZ_JACAPY010000011.1:0-101999 GCF_013385455.1 Pseudomonas sp. G1002 | reverse complement strand
AGTGAGCCGCTGTAAGAGCGGAGCCAATAGCAGCCCTGACCGAAATAACGGATATGCACACACCACAAGCGAGCAAAAAAAAGCCCCGCGACCGAATGACGGCACGGGGCTAAAAATTGGCTGGATGCGACCAACCAAAGGAGCTCTTTAAGTCAAATCACTTGGCACTGGCAATCGTGGTACTCGGCTGCCACCCACCGCCCAACGCCTTGTAGATCGCCACAATCCCGCGATACAGATCCACCTCGGCCTGAGCCTGGGAGTCCTCGGCGGCCAAACGCTCACGCTGCGCGTCCAGCAACACCAGGAAGTCCACCGTCCCTTCGCGGTAACGAATCTCCGCCAGATCCGCAGCAGCCCGGCTCGACTCACTCTGACGAATCAGCGAGACCAACCGCTGCTGGCGTTTGCCGTAATCACTGAAGGCATTCTCCGATTCTTCCAGCGCCAACAGCACCTGCTGCTCATAAGTCGCCAGGGCGCCATCCGCTTCGGCATCCGCACCACGCAACCTTGCCCGCACACTGCCCAGGTCAAACGCCGCCCAGGTAATGCTCGGACCCAGCGACCAGGCATTAGCAGCCGCCGACCCAATCTGCGAACCCCGCCCAGCGGTAAACCCGAGGAACCCACTGAGGCTCACCCGCGGAAACAGATCAGCCTTGGCCACCCCAATCCGCGCCGTGGCGGCTGCCAACTTACGCTCGGCACTGAGAATGTCCGGACGACGTTGCAGCAGTTGCCCCGGATCACCAATCGGCAACGCCTTGGCAATCGCCGGCAAATCTTTCGGGCTCAAATCCACGCTCAACTTGTCCGGCCGCTCACCGAGCAGGGTAGCGATACGATTACGCTCGCGAACTTCCTCGGCCTGCAGCTGCGGCACACTGGCTTCTACAGCCGCCAGACGCGCATCGGCCCGTACCACATCGAGTTGATCGCCCACACCGGCGTCCCGCAGGCTGACGGTGATACCGCGCGAATCCTCCTGGTTCTTCAGGTTGGCCACCGCGATTTTTTCGCGCAGTTGCGCGCCCCGCAGTTGACCGTAAGCGTCCACCAGCTCGGCAATCATCGTCACTTGCAGCTGATACAAGTCAGCTTCGGCAACCTGTTGGTCAGCGTCGCTGGCCTCCAGGTTGCGGCGGATGCGGCCGAACAAGTCGACTTCCCAGGCCATGTCCAGGCCCAGGTCATAACGCTCACTGTTGACGCGTTTGGTGGTCTGGCCCGGAATCTGGCCTTTGCCCACATCGCTGCTGACACGGCTGGTGATCACCGGCATCACGTCATTGGCAGCGTCGTCACGAATCGCCCGGGCTGCCCGCAGGCGGGCAAATGCCACCCGCAGGTCACGGTTACCGTTCAGGGACTGAGTCACCAACTGGTTAAGGGTCGGGTCCTCGAACTGTTGCCACCAGATGCCTTCGAACTTCGCGTGGTCGTACTGCTTGGCATCGGCGGCGGCCGTTACGTTGGCCGCCTCCAGTGGCTGGGTTTTATAGTCCGGGCCCACGGCACAGGCGCTCAGCGCCAGTACCAGCAAGCTCGGCAAAAATACTTTCACGCTCATTGCTGTGTCTCCAGCTTCAAGGCCTTGGCCGCTTTGCGCGCTTCACCGCGTTCAACAAACCGGCGGATCAGTACATAGAACACTGGCGTCAGCAGCAGACCGAAGAAGGTCACGCCGATCATCCCGGAGAACACCGCCACACCCATGGCATGGCGCATCTCGGCACCGGCACCGCTGGACATCACCAGAGGCACTACACCCATGATGAAGGCGAACGAGGTCATCAGGATCGGCCGCAGACGCAGACGGCAGGCTTCCAGTACCGCAGCGAGCGGATCGAGGCCTTCCTGCTGTTTATCCTTGGCGAACTCGACGATCAGAATCGCGTTCTTACAGGCCAGGCCCACCAGGACGATCAGGCCGATCTGGGTAAAGATGTTGTTGTCGCCGCCAGAGATAATCACCCCGGTGATGGCCGACAACAGGGTCATCGGTACGATCAGGATCACCGCCAGTGGCAGGCTCCAGCTTTCGTATTGGGCGGCCAGTACCAGGAACGCCAGCAGTACGCAGAGCGGGAACACGAACAGCGCAGTGTTGCCCGAGAGGATTTGCTGATAGGTCAGGTCGGTCCACTCGTAGGTCATGCCGTTGGGCAGTTCGTCTTTCAACAGTTTCTCGATCGCCGCCTGGGCCTGGCCGGAGCTGTAGCCCGGTGCGGCGTTGCCGTTGATCTCGGCGGTGATGAAGCCGTTGTAGTGCATCACGCGGTCCGGGCCCGAGGTGTCGCTGACCTTGATGAAGGTCGCCAGGGGAATCATCTCGCCTTTGTTGTTGCGCACTTTCAGCTGGCCGATCTGGTCTTCATCCTGGCGGAACTGTTGCTCAGCCTGCACGTTGACCTGATAGGTGCGCCCGAAGCGGTTGAAGTCGTTGGCATACAACGAGCCCAGGTAGATCTGCAGGGTGTCGAAGATGTCGCTGATCGCCACGCCATGGGTCTTGGCCTTTTCGCGGTCGATGGCAGCATCGACCTGGGGCACGTTGACCGTGTAGCTGGTGAACAGGCCGAACAACTCAGGTACGCCACGGCTCTTGGTAATGATGTTCTGCACTTCTTTGTACAGCTCGTCGTAACCCAGGTTGCCACGGTCTTCGACCTGCAGGCGGAACCCGCCGATCGTACCCAGGCCCTGTACCGGCGGCGGTGGGAAGATCGCCATGTAGGCTTCCTGGATGCTGCTGTACTTGCCGTTCAGTGCACCGGCAATCGCACCGGCAGACAGGCTCGGGTCTTTACGCTCATCGAACGGCTTCAAGGTCACGAACACGATGCCGTTGTTCGGGCTGTTGGTAAAACCGTTGATCGACAAGCCGGGGAAGGCAATCGCGCTTTCCACGCCGGGCTGTTTCATCGCAATGTCGGACATGCGCTTGATCACGTCTTCGGTACGGTCCAGGCTCGCGGCGTCCGGCAATTGCGCGAAGGCCACCAGGTATTGCTTGTCCTGGGCCGGTACGAAACCGGTCGGCGTGTGGGCAAAGCCCATCCAGGTCAGGACCATCAGGCCGGCGTACAGGAACAGCGCGATACCACTGCCGCGGATCACCCGGCGTACCGTGCCGACGTAACCATGGCTGGCCTTGTCGAAGAAGCGGTTGAACGGTTTGAACAACCAGCCGCCCAGCATCCTGTCGAGGAACCTGGAGAACCCGTCTTTCGGAGCGTTGTGGCCTTTGAGCAATACCGCTGCCAGTGCGGGCGACAGGGTCAGCGAGTTGAACGCCGAGATCACGGTCGAGATCGCAATGGTCAAGGCGAACTGCTTGTAGAACTGGCCGGTCAAGCCGCTGATAAATGCCGCTGGAATGAACACCGCACACAGTACCAACGCGGTCGCGATGATCGGGCCGGTTACTTCGCTCATGGCCTTTTCAGTGGCCGGGAACGGTTCCAGGCCCAATTCGATGTTCCGTTCGACGTTCTCCACCACCACGATGGCGTCGTCCACCACGATACCGATCGCCAACACCAGCCCGAACAGCGACAGCGCGTTGAGCGAGAAGCCAAACAGGTGCATCACCGCAAAGGTACCGATCAACGATACCGGCACCGCCACCAATGGAATGATCGACGCACGCCAGGTCTGCAGGAACAGGATCACCACCAGCACCACCAGGATCAGTGCTTCGAACAGGGTGTGAACCACGGCCTCGATGGAGCCACGTACGAAGACGGTAGGGTCATAGGCGATGCGGTAATCCATGCCCTCCGGGAAGCTCTGTTTCAGCTCCGCCATCTTGGCGCGCACTTCATTGGAGATGTCGATTGCGTTGGAGCCCGGGCGCTGGAAGATCGGGATCGCCACGGCCGGCTGGTTGTCGATCAACGAGCGCAGGGCGTACTGGCTGGAACCCAGCTCAACCCGTGCAATGTCCTTCAAACGCGTGATTTCGCCGTTGGCGCCGGCACGGATGACGATATTCTCGAACTCTTCCTCAGTGACCAGTCGGCCCTGGGTGTTGACCGACAGCTGGAAGCTGGTGTCATTTGGCGCAGGTTGCGCGCCCAAGGCACCGGCCGCCACCTGGCGGTTCTGTTCGCGAATGGCCGTGACCACGTCGGTGGCGGTCAGGTTGCGCGAGGCGGTCTTGTTCGGGTCCAGCCACACACGCAGGGAGTAATCGCCCATGCCGAACAGCTGCACATCACCCACGCCGCCCAGCCGTGCCAGCTCATCCTTGATATTGAGGATCGCGTAGTTGGACAGGTAGAGCATGTTGTAGCGCTGGTCGGGGGAGGTGATGTGCACCACCATGGTCAGGTCGGGAGAGGCCTTGTCCACGGTAATACCGATGCGCGTCACTTCCTCGGGCAGTTTGGGCTGAGTCCGGGTTACCCGGTTCTGCACCTGTACCTGCGCGTTATCCAGGTCGGTGCCCAGGGCGAAGGTGATGGTCAGGGTCAGCTTGCCGTCGGCGGTTGACTGCGAGGACATGTACAGCATGTTCTCGACGCCGGTGATGGCTTGCTCCAGAGGCGCGGCCACGGTTTCACCGATGACCTTGGGGTTGGCGCCCGGGAAGTTGGCACGGACCACGACGGTCGGCGGCACCACTTCCGGGTATTCACTGATCGGCAGCTGGAACAGTGAAATCGCGCCGGCGATCAGGATCAACAGCGACAGCACCGCTGCGAAGATCGGCCGCGAAATGAAGAACTTGGAAAAATTCATCTTGAGTCGTATCCCTTAACCGCGTGGAGTCGCTGTACTTGCGAGCTTGGGCGCGGCTTTATCCGGCGCCACTTGCTCCAGGTTGCTGGCTTCAAGCGCTTGTCGTTGTTGTGCCAAGGCGGCGAGGGTTTCCTTGCTGGCCATCGGGATGGTTTCCGGTGCAACCGGCGACCCCGGGCGAACGCGCTGCAAACCCTTGACGATGATCGTGTCGTCCTTGGTCAGGCCGCTGCGCACGATGCGCAAACCTTCGATCTTCGGACCCAGCTCCACCGCGCGGTAGGCAGGCTTGTCGCCGTCCATCACCAGTACGAACTTCTTGCCCAGGTCGGTGCCCACGGCTTCGTCGCTGATCAGCACGGCGGAGTAGGTGCCACTGCCTACCAGCTTCAGGCGCGCATACAGGCCTGGGGTGTATTCGCCCTTGCTGTTATCAAACACGGCGCGACCACGAATGGTGCCGGTGGCCGGGTTGACCTGGTTGTCGACGAAGTTCATCTGGCCCAGGTGCGGGTTGCCGTCTTCATTGGACAGGCCCAGGTACACCGGGGTAGTCGCGCCACGGCGACCCTGGCGCGCGAGTTCGGTGTACTTGAGGTACACACGTTCATCGGCGTCGAAGTAGGCGTAGACCTTGTCGGTGGACACCACGCTGGTCAGCGCGGTGACATCGGCGGTCACCAGGTTGCCGGCGGTGATCTCGGCACGGCTGACGCGGCCGCTGATGGGCGAGCTGACACGGGTGAAGCTCAGGTTCAGCTTGGCCAGGTCCAACTGCGCCTGGATGCCGGCGACAGTCGCATGGGCTTCCTGGGCGGCGGTGGTGCGCGAGTCGGCCAGCTCGGCGGAGATCGCATTGCTCTGGCGCAGGCGTTCGCCGCGCTGGGCTTCGTTATCGCTGCGGGTGGCGGCGGCCTTGGTTTGTGCGAGTTGTGCTTCGAGGCGGCGCACCTCAGCCTGGAATGGGCGTGGGTCGATCTGGAACAACAGGTCGCCCTTCTTGACCAAGGCACCTTCGGTGAAGGCGACCTGATCAATCTGGCCCGACACGCGCGGACGGATCTGCACGGTTTCCGGCGCTTCGAGCCGGCCGGTGAATTCGTCCCACTCATTGACCGGTTGTTCCAGCACCTTGGCCACGCTGACGTGGCTTGGTGGCATGGCGGCTGCCTGTTCGGGCGCTTTGCCGCAGGCGCTCATCACCATCACGGCCAAAATGGCCAAGGGATAGCGCAAATGTTTGAGTGACTGTTCCATGAGGTGCATCCGCCAATGTATTTAAGATGGGCGGATCATGCTCGGCAGGGTGCTATCTCACGAATCGAATGAAACAAAGGTAACTATCATTCGGAATGATATAAGCGTAAAGCGAGCCCTCTAGCATGGGGCTTTCGTTAGGAAGCTATCAATGCTGTTGATGACAAAGGACTGTTGCGCAAGATGCAAGGAACAGCGCGCCGCATAAATTGTCGGGCGTGTCTGCTATTCAAATGTACAGAGCGCCGGGTTGGTTGCCGTGCATTCGTTGCCTGACCATGCGCTGCCCAGAGGCCTGGCATTGAGCTGGTTTTTCAGGGTCATGCTTACCGGTTCATGGTTCTGATCCAGGTAGTGGCATGCCACAGATGACTGGCCCTGGCTGCTTTGGATCACCGCCTTTTCAAAGTGGACCTGGTGCAGGTCCTTCTGCTCTGTCATCGGGTTTTGCCCAGTCCATTGCCGACCGTCCGGGCCGGACGCAGTGTAGGCGACCACTTCCCCGGTCGGCGTCTTTTTGAACGCGTCTTTAAGGGCATGGGTGGGCGGGCAGGCACCAGTGCCAGCGTAGACGTTGCCCATCAACGCCATCAGGGTAATCACGAGGGCTGAGGTTTTCCTGAGCTGCCTGTTCATCACGCGTGCTCCTGGTCTGGAGTAACTGTGAGGTAAAGACTAGCCCAAACAGGCAACGCCGGAAGGTGCTAAATCCACACGTCGTTGATTGCCGTGCGCTCGCCACCCTCGCTGCCGGTGTTCAGCACGCCGCAGGGTTCGATCAACAGCAACTTCACCTCACCCAATGCGTGCGGCTTGTGCTCGACGCCCTTGGGCACCACGTACATTTCCCCTTGGCCGATGGTCACCGCGCCGTCGCGGAAGTCGATGCGCAGGGTGCCTTCGAGGACGATAAAGGTTTCATCGGTGTCGGCATGGTCGTGCCAGATGAAGTCACCTTCAATCTTCACCACCTTGAACTGGTAGTCGTTCATCAGCGCGACGACCTTGGGCGCCCATTGCTCGCTGAACAGGGCGTATTTCTGGGCGAAGTTGATCGAGGCGTAATTCGTCGAAGTGTGGGAGGCGGGCATTGTAGGTTCCAGGGTTTCAGGACATTGGAGCCTTAAGTTAGGCCTAACGGCCGGCCGGATATTGAATGATCGTGCAGTGACAGCTCATCCACTATCCGCTCGATCAACACCCTGACCCGGCGCGGTTGAACCCGTGTCGGCGGATAGACGATGTTCAGCGCGGTACTGCCCAAATCATAGTCAGCCAGCAGCTCGACCAATCGCCCGGCCTCAAGGTCGGCGCGCACGTCCCACACCGATTTCAGGCAAATGCCATGGCCCGCCAGGCACCACTGGCGTACCAGCGCACCGTCGTTCGCCACCCGCCGGCCCTGGACCAGCACCCGATGGGCGTGCCCGTGCCGCTTGAAGGTCCATTCCCGCGAAATATTGATGCCGAAGCGCATCACCAGGCACTCGTGGCGCGCCAGCTCCTCGGGGTGTCGGGGCGTACCATTGAGCGCCAGATAGTGGGGTGACGCACACAGCACGCGACGGTTTTCGCCAATCGGCCTGGCATGCAGGGTGCTGTCCGCCAGTTCGCCGTAGCGCACCGCGAAATCGATGCCCTGGCTCACCGGATCGGCGTAGCCGTCGCTCAGGTTCAGGTCAATGCTGATCTCGGGATACTCCAGCATGAATGCGGCAAGGATCGGTTCGATGTATTGGCGCCCGAGGTCTTCCGGGGCGCTGAGGCGAATCGGCCCGGACAGGGTGTGGGTGCCATGGCGAATGCTGCTGTGCAGCTCGTTGGCCTCTGCCAGCAAGCGGCGGGCGCCTTCCACCAGCAAGCGGCCTTCGTCCGTCAGGTTGATCGCCCGGGTGGTGCGGTTGAGCAGGCTGGCGCCATAGAAACCCTCCAACTGCGCGAGCCTTTCCGAGACAGAGGCGGGTGACAGTCCCAGCTCTCTACCCGCTGCCGACAACCCGCCTTTTTCCACAATCAGCAAAAACAACTCAAGGTTCTTCAGCAGCATTGTTCGGTATTTCCGAAAGTGGTTTTTGATTTCGACTCAATTATCAAGTTAAGCCAAAAGAACTAGTTTTGCATCCATCGTTAACCATCGGAGTGACTGACATGTCATCCAATTCTTCGAAAATGCCCATCCAGGTCTGGGTGCTGACCCTGGCGGCTTTCGCCATCGGCACCGCCGAGTTCGTGATTGCCGGATTACTGACCCAGGTCTCCCACAGCTTGAACATCAGCGAAGGGCAGGCTGGCAGCCTGATTACCGCCTACGCGCTGGCCATCGTGGTCGGAGGCCCGGTGCTGACCATCTGGCTCTCGCGCTACGAAAAACGCACGGTGCTGTGGTTGTTGATGGCGGTGTTCGTCGGCGCCAACGTAATGACTGCCCTCAGCAGCGACTACAGCGTGTTGCTGGTCAGCCGGGCGATTGCCGGGCTGACCCAGGGGCCGTTCTACGGGATCGGCGCGGTGGTCGCGACGCGCCTGGTGGCCAGCGGCATGGAAGGCCGCGCCGTCGGCCAGATGTTTGCCGGGCTGACGTTGGCCAACGTGCTGGGCGTTCCCGCCGGCTCGTGGATTGGCAATCAATATGGCTGGAGCACCGCATTCCTGATAGTCGCCGCGTTGGGCGTGCTCGCGTTGCTGGCAATCATTGTGTCGATCAAGCGCCAGGGCACCGAGCAGTCAGTGTCGTTGATCAACCAGTTGGCGGTGTTCCGTAACCGCAACCTGCTGGCCAGTCTGATGTTCACGGTGCTCGGCTGGGCCGGGTTCATGGCCTTTTATGGCTATATCGCGCCGATCGCCGAACAGGTGGCCGGGTTTGATTCGACGATGCTGACCGCTGTGCTGGTCGTGGTCGGCATTGGCCTGGTAGTCGGCAACAGTCTCGGGGCGCGTACCGCAGACGCCAACTTGCGCTTTTCGCTGATGTTCTGGCCGGCGGCGATGATCGTGACACTGATCGCCGCAGGCCTTGTGGCGCCCTACAAGTGGCCGTTCCTGGTGACCGCGTTCCTCTTCGGTATCGCCTCGTTCGCCAACGTGCCATCCATGCAAATGCGCGTGATGAAGCACGGCGGCAAGGCCCCGGAGCTGGCTGCCACGGCGAATATCTCGGCCTTCAACCTGGCCAACGCCCTGGGCGGCATCATCGGCGGCATCGTGGTGGACAGCCACTGGGGCGCGGCGGCGATTCCGTTTGCGGCTGCGGCGATTCCATTGCTCGGTGTGCTGTTCATTGTTTCCCAGGAAGGCGCGGGTAAAGCCACCCGGCCTGCAGCGATTGCCTGATCCCCTGAATTCAGTATGAGGTGAACCAACATGGACAAAACCGATAACCCGCATCGTCGTACTTTCCTCGCCCAGGCCGGCGCAGGTGCTGCTGTTCTGGCCGCAGGATCGCTGCTCGGCCCGGCCGCTGCCAAAGCTGCGGTGACAGGGCCGGGCAACGCTGCCCCCGCGGCGACTGCCGGCAAGGCAATCGGGCGTTTCTGGCCAGGGGACACCCGGCTGGTGGTGTCCATTTCCATGCAATTCGAGGCAGGCGGCCAACCGCTCAAGGGCACTGACAGTCCGTTTCCCCACGTGGATTTTCCCGACAGTGTTCCGGAGGATGTGGCCACCAATACCTGGTTTGCCTATGGCTACCGTGAAGGTATTCCGCGGATGCTTGATCTCTGGGACCGGCATGGGGTGAAAGTCACCTGCCACATGATCGGCGACGCCGTAAAGCGCAACCCAGCGCTGGCCCGGGAGATCGTCGCCCGTGGGCACGAAGCCTCGGGGCATGGCCCGCACTGGAGCTCGCAATTTGCCATGAGCCGGGATGAAGAGCGCACTTTCCTGCGCCAGGCCGCGAGCATGTTGCAGGACGTCACCGGTCAGCCGGTCACCGGCTACAACTGCAACTGGCTGCGGCGCGGGCCCAATACCTTGTCGTTGTTGCAGGAGCTGGGCTACGTCTATCACATTGATGATGTGAGTCGCGATGAGCCGTTTATCGAGCAGGTCAATGGCAAGGACTTTGTCGTGGTCCCGTATACCCTGCGCAACAACGACATCGTGTTGATTGAGGGGCGCAATTACTCGCCCTCGAAATTCCTTCAACAGGTCAAGCTGGAGTTCGACCAGCTCTACCTGGAAGCCGGAAGCCGACGCCGCATGATGGCGATCAGTGCCCACGATCGCATCAGCGGTACGCCGCAAATGGTCAGGGTCTGGGACGAGTTTCTGCGGTACGCCAACAGCCATCCCGGCGTGGCGTTCATGCGCAAGGACGCCATCGCTCAATACACCTTGAAAAGCCCCCTCAGCCTCAGGGAAAGCGAAACCATCTGAGTTCGTTCTCTTCGCCTTTAAAGGATGTGCCCGTATGCAACGTTCCATTCCCCTTATCGCCGCCGGATTCCTGGCCCTGACCCTCTCCGGCGTGGCGTTTGCCACCACCGAACTGGTGACGCCGGGTGTCCTGGTGGTGGACAAGAGCCTGACCGCCGCGCAACTGAAGATCATGGAAACTGTCGCCCGGCGTTACGACACTTTCTGGAATACCGGTGACGAGAGCCTGGCCCGTGAAGCGCTGGCGCTCAACTTCATCGATAAAACACCGCCCGCCGGGCGCAAACAAGGGCCGGAGGGACCGCTGCTGGCCTCCCGTGCGTTTCGCGGCGCGGTGCCGGACCTGAGCTGTGAAGTAGAGCAAATGATCATTGCCGGCGACCGCGTGGTGGCACATTTGCATTTTCGCGGGCACTTCACCGGTTCCTTTGGTCAGATCAAGGGCACTGGGCAGGTCGTAGACTTTATTGCCACCGACATTTACCAGATCGGCAAGGGCAAGATCGTCGCCAACTGGCACATCGAAGACAACCTGACGCTGATGAAGCAGTTGGGTGCGCTCTGACGGGAGGGCTCTGCACATGACCGTTCACTACCTTGATCACTTCACGCTCCGCACGGAGCATGTCGACGCGACGGTGAGTTTCTATCGTGACGCCCTCGGCCTGGAGGAGGGCTGGCGCCCGGCGTTTCCTTTTCCGGGCAGTTGGCTTTATTCAGCAGGTCGCCCGCTGCTGCATATCGCCAGCCTGCAGGGCAGCGCCGCGCAGCTTGAAACGTATCTTGGGGTGCGTGCTGCCGGCGACGGCTCAAGTGCGCTCGATCACATTGCATTGCGCTGCAATGACCTTGAAACTCACCGGCAACGCCTGCACACGCTAGGGCTGCCTTTTACCGAGCGGGTGGTGCCGGAGCTGTTCGAGCACCAATTGTTTGTCGAAGACCCCAACGGGATCAGGGTCGAGCTGATCTTTGCTTACCCGGCGGCCTGAGGTGGCTGGCCGGATTTCCCGGCCAACTGTTGGCTGGGCAACAGCAGTCGGACAGTTGTGGTTTGGGCGGGACAGCGCAACGTCATCCAATGTTTTCATCTGCTTGATTTTATTCGAAATAATTTATGGCATGGGCTCTGCAATGCACACAGGTGAACCCTTTCACCCGTTGCTCAGCGGAGCCCTGTATGCCTTGCACCTTTTTCTCGCGTTCACGTTACATCTTGCTCGGCGCAGCGTTGTTGCTGGGCCACGCCGCCGTGTCCCAGGCCGCCGAGGGCGATGACGCGGTGCCGTCCCTGGCCGGCAAGCGCATTGCCGTGAGCATGACCGGCACCAGTCACTACTTCGATATCAAGGCCTTCCAGGCCCAGGTCGATGAGATCAAGCGCCTCGGCGGCACGCCGATCACCCTGGATGCAGGGCGCAATGACAAGAACCTGGTGACCCAACTGCAAACCGTGGTCACCCAGAAACCCGATGCGGTGATCCAGACCCTCGGCACCCTGAGCGTGATCGACCCGTGGCTCAAGCGCATCAGCAAGGCCGGCATCCCGCTGTTCACCATCGACGCGCCGTCGCAGTACAGCCTCAACAACACCACCTCGGATAACGTCGCCACCGGCAAGGCCCTGGCCGATCAGTTGATCAAGGATGCCGGCGGCAAGGGCAAGATCCTGGTGTTCAACGGCTTCTACGGCGTGCCGGTGTGCGCGATTCGCTACGACCAGTTGAAGCTGGCGCTCAAGGATCACCCGCAGCTGGAAATCATCGAGCCGCAGCTGCGGGATGTGATCCCCAACACCGTGCAGGATGCCTATTCCCAGGTGTCCGCGTTGCTCAACAAGTACCCGGCCGGCAGTGTCTCGGCGATCTGGGCGGCGTGGGACATTCCGCAACTGGGGGCAAGCAAGGCGTTGATCGACGCCAAGCGCACCGAGATCAAGACCTACGGCGTGGACGGTACGCCGGAGGTACTGGAGCTGCTCGGCCAGGCCAATTCGCCGGTGGGCGCGGTAGTCGCCCAGCAACCGGCGCTGATCGGCAAGACTGCTGTGCAGAACGTGGCCCGCTACCTGGCCGGGCAGCGTGACCTGCCCAAGGAAACCCACGTGCCGACGCTGCTGACCACCGCCGCCAACCTGGCGCAGGTCCAGCAACTGCGGGGTGATTGATGGCCGCGTTGCACTTGCAGCACCTGCGCAAACGCTTCGGCGCCACCCTGGCGCTGGATGATGCGAGCCTGAAGGTCGAGCGCGGCACCATTCACGGCCTGGTGGGCGAGAACGGTGCCGGCAAGTCGACCTTGATCAAGGTCCTGGCGGGGATCCACAAAGCGGACTCGGGGCAGGTGAGCATTGACGGCCAGGTGTACTCCGCACTGTCGCCGCGCCAGGTGGACGCGCTGGGCGTGCAGTTCATCCATCAGGAGCGGCTGTTGCCGGCGAGTTTTACCGTGGGCGAGGCGTTGTTTTTCGGCCATGAATTACGCCGTGGTCCGTTTGTCGACCGGCGCCGGCAGCAGCGCGAGGCCGAGCGCTTGCTGGCGGAATATTTTGAGCTGCAACTGCCGGCCGGGGCACTGGTGGGCGAGCTGAACAGCGCCGAGCGCCAGGTGCTGCAAATCACCCGGGCGTTGATTCGCCAGCCGAAGATCCTGGTGTTCGACGAGCCCAGCGTGGCGCTGGTCAAGCGCGAAGTCGACCAGTTGCTGCGGATCGTCAAGCGCCTGCGGGACCAGGGTTTGTCGATTCTCTACATCTCCCATTACCTGCAGGAAATCGACAGCCTGTGCGATGAAGTGACGGTGTTGCGCAATGGTCGAGATGTGGCCGTGGTAGAGCCACGGCACACCACCAGCGCGCAGATTGCGCGGTTGATGGTCAACCGCGAGGTCCAGGAGATGTACCCCAAGGCGCAGGTGGAGCGCGGCGAACCATTGCTGCAGGTGCGCGGGCTGAGCCTGGCCCGGCGCTACCGGCAGATCGACCTGGAATTGCGTCGGGGCGAGATCGTCGGCCTCACCGGGCTGGTCGGGTCGGGCGCCAAGGACCTGCTCAAGACCCTGTTCGGTGTGGTGCGCGCCGACAGCGGCAGCATTCATCTGGAGGGGCGTTTGTTGCGCCTGCGTTCACCCGGAGAAGCCATTGCCCAAGGGATTGCACTGGTGCCGGAAGAACGCCGCAGCCAGGGGATTTCACCGCTGCTGTCGGTGCTGGAAAACCTCACGCTCGCCGGGCTTGGGCGTTTCAGTCGCTGGGGGTTACTGAGCCAGCGTAAGGAGCAGGCCGAAAGCCTGCGGCTGATCGACGAGTTGGCGATCAAGACGCCGGGCCCGCAGGCTGCCGTCAGCCAGCTCAGCGGCGGCAACCAGCAGAAAGTCGCCCTGGGCAAATGGCTGAGCCGGCGCTCGGCGGTGTACCTGTTGGACGAACCGTGCGTAGGTGTGGACGTCGGCGCCAAGGTCGAGATTTATCGCGTGATCGGGCGGCTGGTGGAAGAGGGCGCAGCGGTGCTGGTGCTGTCTTCGGATTTGCCTGAGCTGCTGGGGATCTGCGACCGCATCCTGGTGTTGCATCGCGGTGAAATAGCCGGGGAGTTCCATGCCGGTGAGGCGGACAGTGATCAACTGTTGGCGTGTGCCACGGGTGCGGTGCAGTCCACAGTGGCTGTGCAGGTGAAACAGGAGGTGGTGCATGTCCCTGCTTGAAGCTGCTACTCCTGGCTTGTCCCAACGGTTATGGGTACTGCTGTTGCGGCGCGGCTCGGTGGGCGTATTCCTCGCGATTTTGCTGGGCTTTGCCGTCGCCGCGCCGAACTTCTTTTCAGTCGGCAATATCGCGAATGTGTTCAGCCAGTCGGCGATCCTCGGCGTACTTGCCTTCGGCCTGACCTGCGTGATTATCGGCGGCGGCTCCAACGTGGTGGCCGGCGGGCTTGATCTGTCGCTGGCAGCCAATTTGGGCTTGTGTGCGGCCGTGTTCAGTCGACTCAACAACGCAGGCCTCGACCTGTGGGCAAGCCTGCTGCTGACCTTGGGTTGCGGCCTGGCGGTGGGCCTGCTCAATGGCCTGGCCGTGGTGGTGCTGCGCTTGCCACCGTTGCTCGCAACGCTGGCAAGCATGAATGTACTGGCCGGGCTGGAGCTGGTCCTCACCGAAAACACCGTGGTCTCGACTGACTCACCGTTGCTCGACCTGCTCAGTGGCGGGACCTGGCTGGGCGTGCCGGCACTCGCCTGGGTGTTGCTGGTGACGGCCTTTGTGTTGACGCTGCTGATCCAGCACACCGCCTATGGGCTGCGCCTGCATGCCGTCGGCGAGTACCCGCACGCCGCCGAGGCCGCCGGGATTCGAGTGCCGGCTTACGTACTCTCCAGTTATTTGCTGTCTGGGCTGTGTGCCGCGGTGGCGGCGTTGTGTTCAGCGGCATTTTTCAGCGGCAGCACCACCGGCTCCGGTGACATGCTGTTGTCGGTGGTCGCCATAGCCTTTCTTGGCGTGGTGTTTTCCCGGCGACTGGTGGCAAGCATCCCCGGCACCTTGCTCGCGACGCTGTTGATCGGCTTTTTGATCAACGGGTTTCAGTTGCTCAACGTATCGAGCTTCTGGGTCAACGGTGTCCAGGGCGTGCTGATTCTGCTGGTGGTCGCCGCTTCCAGCGCATTGAACCGGGGAGAACATTCATGAGTCAGGTATCCATCCTGCAAGCCCATGGCGGCTGGCGTTCGCTGTTGCCCCTGACGTTGCCGCTGGTGTTCGTGGCCATCGTGGTGGTGTTTGCCTGGCAGGCCCCGGGGTTTCTCAGTGGCGGCAACCTGAAAAGCCTGGTGCTGAATAACTTCGTGCTGCTGGCGATTGTTGCGATCGGCATGACCTATGCGGTGGCGGCCGGTGGCATCGATCTGTCGGTAGGCACCGCGCTGGATTTCGCCAGCTTCAGCTTCGTGGTGTTGCTTAACGCCGGGCACGGGCTGGGTGTGGCGATTGCCGGTGCGTTGGCCGCCGGGCTGCTGGTAGGACTGTTCAATGCCGGCTTGATCGCGGGGCTGCGGATCAGCCCGTTCCTGGCCACCCTCGGCACCTTGTTTATCGGCACCAGTGCCCAGCAACTGCTCTCGGACGGCGGCCAGCCAATTTATATCGCCCAGGGTTTCAAGCCGGAACTGGCGAGCTTCAGCCCGTTGGGCGTGCCCTTGCCGCTGTTGATCGTGCTGGTATTGGCCGTGGTCTACGGCCTGTTGCTGGCCCGTGGACGCCTGGGGCGCGAACTGCTGGCCCAGGGTACCCAGCCGCTGCTGGCGTATTACTCGGGGTTGTCGGTGCGGCGCATCGTCACCACCACGGTGCTGGCGGCGGCGCTGGCGTGCGCGGTGGCGGGGATCCTGCTCAGTTCGACGGTGAGCGCCTACGTGCCGCTGTCGGGCAATGCGTTCCTGCTGAATGCGATTGGTGCGGTGTTTATCGGCACCACATTGAACCGCCAGGGCCGCGCGAATATTCCGGGCACGTTGCTGGGGGTGCTGTTCATCAACGTCATCGCCAATGGCTTGCTGTTGATCGGCTGGAACTTCTACTGGCAGCAGGTGGCAACCGGCGTGCTGATTTTTATCGTGCTGGCCTTCAGTTTTGTCAGCCGCAGGATTGCGCAGAACACCTGAGGCGCGGCGCCCCAGGTGCGGGCCTGCCCTTTACTTTTCCCAGTCGGCCTTGGCAATCAACAGGCCATGGTTGCCGTTATAGGCGGCGCGCTCGGGTTGTTTCCAGCCCTCCAGCAGCGCGTCGTCGAGGCGGTAGATTTCCACCCCCAGCGGACGGCAGACCTTCAACGGGTCTTCCGCATCCGGGCCCCACATCGGCAGCGACAGGTCGCCACCGGGGCAGGTGGAGAGGGCACACAGCAGGTCGATTTCGGCGAAGAACTCCAGATAGTCGCCCTGCTTGGCCGGGCAGGCTTTCATGAAGTACATGTCGTCGTGATTGAGGCCGGTGCACTGGAAAATGTTCAGCACGTCGTGCACGTCGAACTCGGTCAGGCCATGGGGCAGCACGGCGCGGGTCAGGTTGGAGTGGCAGTGGTGGTGGAAGTCTTCGCCCGTGAGCATCTTGTTCACGTAAGGGTCGCAGCGCGTGCCCAGCAAGTCATGCAGGCGCCCGCCGTGTTCGTCGATGCCATAGCCGGCCAGGCTGTCATCGGTGATGGTGACCATCGGCCGCAAAAACGGCAGGTTCGACCACAGGCGGTCGTAGGTGGTGACGTGCGCGCCTTGCAGCTGGCGGGTGCGTGCCGCCCACATGCGTTCGCGGGGGTCGTTGGCGCTCCACGCGTTGAAGTCGCCGACCTGCGGGCCAACCGGCGTGGTCACGCGGAACACATGGCCTGCCGGTACTTTCCAGGCGCGGCCGGTGCGGATCGGCACTTCGAATTGCTCGATCAGGGTGCGCCCGTCCCGGGACTCGCGCACGCGGTCATAGAAGGCTTTGTCGACCTGCAAGGCAGCGCCTTTGCTGACTTGGTAGGCCGCTGGGTAGTCCTTGTACATGGTGGGTCCTCGCTTCAGGGTTTTGGAATGCTGCTCAGGATGTCCAGCAGCAGCGATTCGGAGTCATTGAGGTAGCTGGCCAGGGCTTCGCCGGCGGCTTGCTTGTGGCCGTCAACCAGCAAGTCGTGAATCTGCCGGTCGCGCTCCAGCCAGGGCTTCTGGAAGGTTTCCTCGCTGGGCGCGTTGGAAAACACCAGGCGCATCTGGGCTGCAATATGGGTAAAAAACTCGTCCAGCAACGGGCTGCGCATCAGCCCGACAATGTGTTGATGAAAGCGCAGGCTGTGGGTGCCGAAGGCTTGCCAGTTCTCGCGGTCCTGGGCCAGTTGCGCAGCCTCGATGGACTCCAGCATCAGGTCGGACTGGTATTCGCGCAGCGGCTTGCTGGCGGCGATGGCCTGCAGCTCCAGGGTGCGTCGCACCTTGAAGATGTCACGCACTTCCTCCACCCCCAGGCGGCGCACGATCACGCCTTTGTTGCGCACGTAGCTGGTCAGGCCTTCGCGGCCCAGGTGGTGCAAGGCTTCACGCACCGTGTTGCGCGAGGCGTTGTAGGCGTTCACCAGTTCGCTTTCCACCAGCGGCATGCCGGGCAGCAGGCGGCCGCCGATGATGTCTTCGCGCAGTTCGATGGCAACCTGGTCGGCCAGCGACAGGCTGGGTTCCTTGGCTTGGCTCACGTCGGGGCTCCTTGGGCTCACGCCAGTTGGACGTCTTTGAGGAACTTGGTCATGCGTTCGCTGCGTTGCTCGAGCATGTCACGCGGTGCGGCGTCCTGGATAATCTCTCCGCCTTCCATGAACACCACACGATCGGAAAGCTTGAACGCGAAGTTCATTTCATGGGTGACGATGACCATGGTCATGCCCTCGCGAGCCAATTCCTCGATTACCGCCAGTACGTCGCCCACCAGTTCCGGGTCGAGGGCCGAGGTGGGTTCATCGAACAGCATCACCGAGGGCCGCATCGCCAGGGCGCGGGCAATCGCCACCCGTTGCTGTTGGCCGCCGGATAGCTGGTGCGGGTATTTGCCGGCGTGCTCCAGCATGCCGACCTTGCGCAACAGGGCCAGGCTCAACAGGCGCAATTCTTCGCCGCTACCATGGGCATGGTAGACCGGCGCGAGCATCACGTTCTCAAGGGCGGTTTTATGCGGGAACAGGTTGAACCCCTGGAACACCATGCCGACATGCACGATGCCGCGCATATGCACCTTGTGCCCCAGCGCGCCTTGCGGCTCCTGACTGCCACGCAGGAACGGCTGGCCTTGCAGGGTGATTTCGCCACGGTCGAGGCTTTCGAGGCCGTTCATGGTACGAATCAGCGTGGTCTTGCCAGAGCCTGACGGGCCGATGATCGACACCACCTCGCCCCAGCGCACATTCAGTTCGACGCCCTTGAGCACTTCCAGCTCGCCATAGGCCTTGCGCACCCCGCGGGCCTGCAAGGCAAACTCGCCGGGCTCGGCCTGGCCGGGGGCACGACGCGTCGCCACCTGGTCGAGCATGGCGGGGGCGATGGCCTTGGGTTTGCGCCGGGTCACGTCCAGGTGGTTCTCCAGCACCCGCAACAGCCAACTGAACACCGTCACGATGAACACGTAATAGAACGCCACGGCCAGCATGGTCTCCATCACCAGGAAGTTCTGGGTGTAGAGCTGTTGGCCCACCAGCAGGATTTCCGAAAGCGAAATCACCGACACCAGCGAGGTGAGCTTGACGATGGTGATGTATTCGTTGGCCAGTGTCGGCAACGCAACCCGCAGCGCCTGCGGCACCACAATCAACCGCTGCACGCCACGATAACCCACGCCCAGCGCCTTGCCGGCTTCGCGCTGCCCCTTGACCACCGCCAGCAGGCCGCCCCGATGGATCTCGGCGATGTAGGCCGCCTCACTCAGCACCAGGGCGATCAGGCCCGCGGAGTAGGGGTTGGACAACACCACGCTGGTGGACGGAAACACCTGCGGCAGGTTGTAGACGAAGATCAACAGCACCAGCAACGGCAGGCTGCGGAAGAACCAGATGTAGACGCCGGCGGAGTCCCGCAGCCAGCGGCGCTCCGACTGCCGCGCCAGGGCCAGGAAAAACCCCAGCACAATGCCCAGCAGCCAGGTTTCCAGGCTCAGTTCGACCACGGTGCCGACGGCTCGCCAGAAGTCGCCGTTCCATAACAAGCCCAGGGTGTAGTGCCAATCGAATTGCATAAAGGTGCTCCGCGTTTCAGTTACCCAGTGCCGCACTGATCTCGGCGGCGTTCGGCTCGGCCAGGTTGTAGCGCGCCAGCAGCTTGCCGTAGCTGCCGTCCTGCCTGATCTGGCTCAGGGCGCCGGTCAGCGCCTGGAGCAGTGCCGGGTTTTCCTTGCGCACGGCCAGGCCGACCACCACCGGGTAGATCAACTCGCTGGAGCTGATCACGGTTTTGCCTTGCAGTTTTTCCACGGTGATCTTGGCGACCGCCGCGTCTTCCATCTGCACGTCCACCGCCTGGGCGAGCAGGGCCTGGGCGGCTTCCGGAGACGTCGGGAACTCACGCGACTCGATCGCCGGCTTGCCCGCAGGGAGGCAGTAGTCCGCCGAAACCTTGTTCAGCTTTGGCACCCACGACGCGCCCTTGATCGACCCGACACGCTTGCCGCACAGGTCTTCCGGGCGCTGGGGCTTGAAGTCGCCGGCGCTGAGCACCATCAGCGAAGAACCGGTCTTCAGGTAGCTGAGGAAATCCACCTGTTTGGCGCGCTCGGGGGTGACGTACAGCGCCGAGGCCACCACGTCGAAACGCCGAGCGTTGACGCCGAGGATCAGGTTGGCGAAACGGGTGTCGAGAAAACGTGGTTTGAGCCCCAGTTGCTTGCCCATCAGTTGCATGAACTCCGGGTCGAAACCGGCCGGGGTCTTTTGCTCAAGGTAGGTGTAAGGCGGGTAGGTGAGGTCGGAGCCGATGGACAGCTCGCCCGGTTTCAGGGTGCCCTTGATTTCGGCAGCCGACAGCAGCGGCGTCACGCACGCCAGGGTGATCGCTAGCGCCAATGTGCGCAGGGTGTTCTTGCCCGTCAGACCTTTTTGCATGTTCGTCGCCTCGGTTGCTGGATGCAGGGTGATTTGGATTGTTCAACAATCCTGTATTAGCTAGTAAGCGGTTATCGTGCCAACTAATGACTTTTTCAGGTTTTTGATGGGTTTTGACGCGTGAGACAGCCGTTTTTTGCAAGCGCGCACCCCAATTCGGGGCAATTCGTTACCGGGCGCCACGTTGTGAGGCAGGCATTTCGCGGACCATAAAGGACGCACTTATTGATAAAGTGCCGATTCGAAACCATGAGTGAACAGCAATGACGTCGACCTCCCAACGCCGCTCAACCCTGATTGCCTTGTTGGTCGCCGTCACCTTCTTCATGGAGAACCTCGATGCCACCGTGATCGCGACCGCGTTGCCGGACATCGCCAAAACCTTCGGCGTGGGCGCGGTGGACGTGAACATCGGTATGAGCGCCTACATGCTCGCCGTCGCGGTGTTCATTCCCATCAGCGGCTGGCTGGCCGACCGCTTTGGCTCGCGGCGGGTATTCGGTTGGGCAATCGTGCTGTTCAGCCTGTCGTCACTGCTGTGCGGGTGGAGCGACAGCCTGCAGACCTTCGTCGCCGCGCGCGTGTTGCAGGGCATCAGCGGCGCGATGATGGTGCCGGTGGGGCGCCTGGCGGTGCTGCGGGCTACCGAGAAAAAAGACCTGGTGCGGGCGATTTCATTCATCACCTGGCCCGGCCTGGTGGCGCCGATACTCGGGCCGCCGGTGGGCGGGTTTATCGTTACCCACGCGTCCTGGCCGTGGATTTTCTACCTCAACCTGCCGCTGGGCCTGCTGGCGCTGATTGCCACGCTGGTACTGATCCCCAAACACGACGAGGTCACGTCCCGCTCATTCGATTTCAGCGGCTTCCTGCTGGTGGGTGTCGCCAGCGCGGCGCTGTTGTACGGCGTGGAACTGCTCGGGCAAAGCCGTGGCAGCTTGTTGCAGGGCCTGTTACTCAGCGCTGCAGGCGTAATGCTCGGCGCCTTTGCCTGGCGCCATATGCGCCGGCATGCCCAACCATTGCTGGCGCTGGGTGTGGTGAGTGTGCGCACGTTCAGTGTGTGCCTGTGCGGCGGGTCGATTTTCCGGGTGGCCATCAGCACCTTGCCGTTCCTGCTGCCGCTGATGTTTCAACTGGCGTTCGGCCTTTCTGCATTCGATGCGGGGTTGCTGGTGCTCGCGGTATTTGCCGGCAACCTGGCGATGAAGCCGTTCACCACGGCGGTGATGCAGCGCTGGGGCTTTCGCTCGGTGCTGATGATCAACGGCATCCTTGGCGTGCTCGCGATTGCGGCCTGTGCGCTGCTGGACGAGCGCATGAGCTGGGCGCTGATCCTGTTCATTCTGTTCGTGGGTGGCCTGTCACGCTCCATGCAGTTCACCTTGTTCAACACCCTGGGGTTCGCTGATATACCCAAGGCGCAGATGAGCGACGCCTCAACCTTGTTCAGCATGTTCTTCCAGCTGAGCATGGCCATGGGCGTGGCGATTGGCGCGCTGTTGTTACGTTTTGCCATGAATTTTCACGGCAATACCGGGCAGGCCGCCACCGCCGATTTCCAGCTGACGTTTCTTCTAGTGGCGGTGATCGCCGGCGTGGCGCTGCTGGATAACCTGCGGCTGCCGCCCCAGGCCGGTGAGTCGGTTTTGCAGCGAAAGTGAACCCACGATACCTTCGGGGTATGACGCAACACCTATTGAATATTTGACGGCTTGCGTCCCCCGCATCACTCTGCGGTGAAGTACATACGCAGGGCCCATAACAATAAAAGGCGCAACCATGACCGTGCTATTGAGTGAGCGCAGCCAGATTTTCGACCGTGCGGATGCCTATGCCGTGTCCGACTACGTCAACCAGCATGTCGGCAGCCACTGCATCCGCCTGCCGCCCAAGGGCCGCCCGCAGGCGAGCATCAGCCACCGGACCTTTTCCAGCCTGGACCTGTGCCGCATCAGCTACGGCGCGCCGGTGCGGGTGACCTCGGTGGCGCTGGAAACCATCTACCACCTGCAGATCCTGCTGCACGGCCACTGCCGCTCGAGCTCCCGTGGCGAAGAACAGGTGTTGGGCCCCGGCGAAGTGCTGCTGATCAACCCGGATGACCCGGTAGACCTGACCTATTCCGCCGACTGCGAAAAATTCATCGTCAAGGTGCCCGTGCGCCTGCTGGAAAACGCCTGCCTTGAGCAGCACTGGACGTTGCCGCAGCCGGGCATCCGTTTTGCGGCGCCGCGCCACGCACTTGCCGAAATGGGTGGGTTCCTGCAATTGCTGGGGCTGATCTGCCATGAGGCCGAAAACGCCGCCGAACCCGAAGTGCAGGGCCTGTACGAGCGCATTGTGGCGAACAAGCTGTTGGCGCTGCTGGCCAGCAACGTCCTGCGGGTGATTCCGCGACCGGATCAGGGTGGGGGCTTTGAAGCCGTGCGTCAGTTCATCGAGGAGCACCTGGCCGACGACATCAGCGTCGAACAACTGATGGCCATCGCCAGGGTCAGCGAGCGTTCGTTGTATACCTTGTTTGAACGCCAGGTCGGCCTGTCACCCCGTGACTACATGCGCCAGCGCAAGCTGGAGCGGGTGCACGCCATGCTGCAACTGGCCACGGCGCGCAGCGTGACGGAGGTGGCGCTGGATCATGGGTTTGTGCATTTGGGGCGGTTCTCCGAGGCCTATCGCAAACGCTTTGGCGAGCTGCCTTCGCAAACGTGGAAGCGCCGGCTCGCGCCAGGCGGATAACGAATTGCAGTCAGCGGATATTGAGGGGTAGGGCAAGCACATAAGGTGGGGGGGCCTGATACAAGAACAACCGAGGGCCTACCCCATGATCAGCACATTCGACCGACTCGCCCGACAATTGCGCGACTCTGTCCAGGAAGATCCCGCCACTGGGGTGTTCCGCTGCCGCCGCGACATCTTCACCGACCCCGACCTGTTTGCCCTGGAAATGAAGCACATTTTCGAAGGCGGTTGGGTCTACCTGGCGCACGAAAGCCAGGTGCCGGAGATCAACGACTACTTCACCACCTGGATCGGCCGCCAGCCCGTGGTCATCACCCGCGACAAACACGGCACGCTGCACGGCCTGGTCAACGCCTGCGCCCACCGTGGCGCGATGCTCTGCCGCCGTAAACAAGGCAACAAAGGCTCGTTTACCTGCCCGTTCCACGGCTGGACCTTCAGCAACGCCGGCAAGCTGCTCAAAGTGAAGGACGCCAAGACCGGCGCCTACCCCGACAGCTTCGACTGTGACGGCTCCCACGACTTGAAACGCCTTGGCCGCTTCGAAAACTATCGCGGCTTCCTGTTCGGCAGCCTCAGCGAGACGGTGCCGGAGCTGAGCGACTACCTGGGTGAGACCCGGGTGATCATCGACCAGATGGTCGACCAGGCCCCGCTGGGGCTGGAGGTGCTGCGGGGCAGTTCGTCATATGTGTATGACGGCAACTGGAAGCTGCAGATCGAAAACGGCGCCGACGGTTATCACGTCAGCTCCGTGCACTGGAACTACTCGGCGACCATGGGCCGGCGCAATTACGAAGCCGAAGGCACGCGCACCGTGGATGCCAATGGCTGGTCGAAAAGCCTGGGCGGCGTGTACGCCTACGAGCATGGCCATATCCTGCTGTGGACGCGCCTGCTCAACCCCGAAGTGCGTCCGGTGCATGCCCATCGCGAGGCGCTGGCCGAGCGCCTGGGCCAGGAACGCGCCGATTTTATCGTCGACCAAACCCGCAACCTGTGCCTCTACCCGAATGTGTACCTGATGGACCAGTTCTCCACGCAGATCCGCGTGGTACGGCCAATCGCGGTCGACAAGACCGAAGTCACGATCTATTGCATGGCGCCCAAGGGCGAAAGTGCCGAGGAACGCACCACGCGCATCCGCCAGTACGAAGATTTCTTCAACGTCAGCGGCATGGGTACACCGGACGACCTGGAAGAATTCCGCGCCTGCCAGACCGGCTACCAGGGCGCGACCACCTTGTGGAATGACCTCAGCCGCGGCGCCAAACAGTGGGTCGAAGGCCCTGACGAAAACGCCCGGGCCATGGGCATGAATCCGCAGCTCAGTGGCGTCAAGACCGAGGACGAAGGCCTGTTCGTGCGCCAGCACGCCCACTGGGCCCAGAGCCTGCAACGCGCTATCGAACGGGAGCAGCAAGGCTTGATCGCGACGGACAAGGAGGTGCTGGCATGAGTGCTTCCCGTGACCGCCTGCTGGACTTTCTGTACCGCGAAGCCCGCCTGCTGGATGACCGCCAGTGGGATGAGTGGCTCGAATGCTATTCACCCAAGGTCGAGTACTGGATGCCGGCCTGGGACGACCACGACACGCTGACCGAAGACCCCCAGAGAGAAATCTCGCTGATCTATTACCCCAGCCGCGACGGCCTGGAAGACCGGGTGTTCCGGATCAAGACCGAGCGCTCCAGCGCCAGCACCCCGGAGCCGCGCACCGCGCACCTGATCACCAACCTCGAAGTGCTGGCCGACGACGGGCAGCACGTGGAGTTGCGTTTCAACTGGCAAACCCTCAGCCATCGCTACAAGACCACGGATACGTACTTCGGTACCTCGTTCTATCGCCTCGATATCCGCGCCGAACAGCCGCTGATCACGCGCAAGAAGGTGGTGCTGAAAAACGACTACATCCATCAGGTCATCGATATCTACCACATCTGAGGACACGCCCATGACGTACTCCATTGCCCTGAACTTCGAGGACGGGGTAACCCGTTTCATCGACTGCAAGGTGGGTGAAAAGGTCCTCGACGCGGCCTTTCGCCAACGTATCAACCTGCCCATGGACTGCTCCGACGGTGTGTGCGGCACCTGCAAATGTCGCTGTGAAACCGGCGCCTATGATTTGGGCGACGACTACATCGAAGACGCCCTGAGCGAGGATGAAGCCGGCGAACGCCAGGTGCTCACCTGCCAGATGGTGCCGCAATCCGATTGCGTGATTGCCGTGCCGGTGCCGTCCGGTGCCTGCAAGACCGGCACCGCGCAATTTGCCGCGACGGTGGCGAGTATTACCCGGCATGCCGATGCCGCGTTGGAAGTCAGCTTCGAACTGGATCAGGCGCCGGTGTTCCTGCCGGGGCAATACGTGAATATCGGCGTGCCCGACAGTGGGCAGACCCGCGCGTATTCCTTCAGCAGTCGCCCCGGCGACAAACGCGCGAGCTTCCTGATCAAGCATGTGCCCGGCGGGTTGATGAGTGGCTGGCTGGAGCGCGCCCAACCCGGCGACGCGGTGCCGATGACCGGGCCGTTGGGCAGTTTCTACCTGCGCGAAGTGGCGCGGCCACTGCTGTTGCTGGCAGGTGGTACGGGGCTTGCGCCGTTCCTGTCGATGCTTGAAGTGTTGGCCGAGCGCGAGGAAACCCGGCCGGTCACGCTGATCTACGGCGTGACGCGGGACCAGGACCTGGTGATGGTCGAGGCGCTGGAGGCGTTCGCCCAACGCCTGCCCAACTTCGGTTTTGTCACCTGCGTGGCCGACCCCCAGACCGCGCACCCCCGGCAGGGGTATGTCACCCAGCACATGGCCGCTGACGTGCTGAACGATGGCGACGTGGATGTGTACCTGTGCGGGCCGCCACCGATGGTCGACGCGGTACGCCAGCACTTCAAGAACCAGGGCGTCACCCCCGCCAGCTTCCACTACGAGAAGTTCACCCCCAACGCCATCGTCACCGGCGACGCCGCCTGAGGAATCCCCCATGACTCCACGTTTCAACACCCAGGTTGCGCTGGTGACCGGCGCCGCCCAGGGCATCGGCCGGCGGGTTGCCGAGCGTTTGCTGGAAGAGGGCGCCTGGCTGGTGGCCGTCGATCGCTCGGAACTCGTGCATGAATTGCAGCATGAGCGGGCGCTGATCCTCACCGCCGACCTGGAGCAGCATGCCGAATGTGCCCGTGTGATGGCCGCTGCCAAGGCACGGTTCGGGCGTATCGACATCCTGGTCAACAACGTCGGCGGGACCATCTGGGCCAAGCCCTTCGAGCACTACGCCGAGAACGAAATCGAAGCCGAGGTGCGCCGCTCGCTGTTCCCGACCCTGTGGTGCTGCCATTGCGTGTTGCCCTACATGCTGGAGCAGGGCAGCGGTGCCATCGTCAATGTCTCGTCCGTGGCCACGCGCGGAGTGAACCGTGTGCCGTATGGCGCGGCCAAGGGCGGCGTCAACGCCTTGACCGCGTGCCTGGCCCTGGAGACCGCCGGCAGCGGCATTCGGGTCAACGCCACCGCACCCGGTGGCACCGAGGCGCCACCGCGCCGGATCCCGCGCAACAGCCAGCCCCAGAGCGACCAGGAGCGCGTCTGGTACCAGCAGATCGTCGACCAGACCCTCGACAGCAGCCCGATGAAGCGCTACGGCAGCATCGACGAACAAGCCGGCGCGATTCTGTTTCTGGCCTCTGATGAGGCCTCCTACATCACGGGCGTCACCTTGCCGGTAGGAGGCGGCGACCTCGGCTGACCCAGCGCCGTACCTGCAGACACTGACTCACAACAACAATAATGAGAGCACTGCCATGCGTACCCATGACGTCAATTCGATTATCGATAA
The DNA here is from genome assembly GCF_013385455.1 of Pseudomonas sp. G1002. Classification (NCBI taxonomy): domain Bacteria; kingdom Pseudomonadati; phylum Pseudomonadota; class Gammaproteobacteria; order Pseudomonadales; family Pseudomonadaceae; genus Pseudomonas; species Pseudomonas sp. G1002. The sequence goes on along the minus strand of NZ_JACAPY010000011.1, from coordinate 75,427 downwards.
TGCCCATTTCAATCGTTTCCACTGGCTGGTGGTCAGCCTGTGTGCTGTGCTGTTGATCTTTGACGGTTATGACTTGTTCATCTACGGCGTGGTCTTGCCGTCGATCATGAAGGAATGGGGACTATCGCCCCTGCAGGCCGGCGCTCTGGGCAGTTATGCGCTGTTCGGGATGATGTTCGGCGCGCTGGTCTTCGGCAGCCTGGCCGACAAGTTCGGTCGCCGCAAAGGCATCGCCATCTGCTTTGCCTTGTTCAGCGTCGCCACGGTGATTAACGGTTTTGCCAGCAACCCGACTGAGTTCGGAATCTGCCGGTTTATTGCCGGGCTCGGCTGTGGCGGCCTGATGCCCAATGCGGCCGCACTGATTACCGAATACGCACCGAAGAAAATGCGCAGCATCCTGATGGCGGTGATGTTTGGCGGGTACTCGCTGGGCGGCATGCTGTCGGCCGGCGTGGGGATTTTCATGCTGCCGCGTTTTGGCTGGTCGTCCATGTTCTTCGCCGCGGCGATCCCGCTGCTGCTGATGCCGTTGATTGTGTACTGGCTGCCTGAGTCCATCGGGTTCCTGATTCGCCAGGGCCGCAAGGAACAGGCGCGTGAGCTGCTCAAGCGCCTGTCGCCGCAGACCCGGATCGACCCGCAAGACCAACTGCTCGTCAGCGCCGGTAAAGGCAAGGGCGCTTCGGTGCTGGAGTTGTTCCGACACGGCCTGGCCTTGAGGACGGCGGCGATCTGGGTCGCGTTTTTCTGCTGCCTGTTGATGGTCTACGCCCTGAGTTCCTGGCTGCCCAAACTGATGGCGGGTGCCGGTTACAGCCTGGGATCGAGCCTGTCGTTCCTGCTGGCGCTGAATTTTGGCGGCATCGCCGGGGCGCTTGTCGGTGGCTGGCTGTGTGACCGGCTTAACCTGGTGAAGGTGGTGATCGGTTTCTTTATCGCCGCGCTGCTCTCCATCAGCCTGCTGGGTATCAAGAGCCCGATGCCGGTCCTGTACCTGCTGATCTTTTTTGCCGGCGCCACCACCATCGGCACGCAAATCCTGCTGTACGCCGGCGCCGCACAACTCTATGGCTTGAACATTCGAGCCACCGGCCTGGGCTGGGCTTCCGGTATCGGTCGTACCGGCGCCATCGTCGGCCCGCTGCTGGGCGGCGCGCTGATGGGGATTGAACTGCCGCTGCACCTGAACTTCATGGCCTTTGCCATCCCCGGGGCCATCGCCGTGCTGGCGATGACGGCGTATGCGCTGAATGAGCGTCGGGGCCGGCAGGAGGTGATCGCCGCCCCGGCGCAGTAACTGTCGATAACAATAACTAAGAGCAACGACATGAACACACAACGTATCTGGCTATCCCTGTTGGGCGTGCCCCTTGCGGCGACGGCGGCCGAGGGCGGGTTTTTCGAGGACTCCACCGCCACCTTGCAGGCGCGCAACTATTACTTCAGCCGCGATTTCTCGGACATCGTCGGCGCCAACAAGCAATCAAAGGCAGAGGAGTGGGGCCAGGGTTTTATCCTGACCTATAAATCCGGCTACACCCCGGGGCCCGTGGGCTTTGGCCTGGATGCCCTGGGCACCCTCGGCCTCAAGCTCGACAGCAGCCCGGACCGCACCAATACCGGCCTGCTCCCGGTCAAGGGCGACGGCAGCGCCCCGCATGATTACAGCCGTTTGGGCCTGACCTTCAAGGCCAGGTTTTCCAGGACCGAATTGAAGGTCGGCGAACTGCAACCGAACCTGCCGGTGCTGGCCTTCAGCGATATCCGCTTGCTGCCGCCGAGCTATCAGGGCGTGAGTGTCAGCTCCGGCGAAATCGCCGGCCTTGCGCTACAGGCCGGGCACTTGACCACCACCCGCCTGCGCAACGAAGCCGGCGACGAGAAAATGATCGCCATGCTCGGCCATGTGCCGCAACGCGGCGCTGAAAGTGATGGGTTCAACTACGTCGGCGGCGACTACGCCTTCAACACCAACCGCACCAGCGTCAGCTACTGGCATGGCCAACTCAAGGACATCTACCGCCAGGACTTTGTCGGCCTCAAGCACAGCCAGCCAATGGGTGAGTGGACGCTCGGCGCCAACCTCGGCTACTACGATGCGCGGGAAGACGGCGACAAACTGCTCGGCAAGATCGACAACCAGGCGTTTTTCTCGCTGCTGTCGGCCAAGCATGGCGGCCATATCTTCTACGTCGGTTATCAAGCCATGTATGGCGACAGTGCCTTCCCGCGGGTCTTCGCCAACATCACGCCGCTGGGCAACGAAGTACCCACCTACGAGTTTGCCTACACCGACGAGCGCTCCTGGCAAGTGCGGTACGACTATGACTTCGTGGCGCTGGGCATTCCGGGGCTGACCACCACCGTGCGTTATATCACCGGTAACAACGTGACCACCGGCGCGGGTTATGAAGGCAAGGATCGCGAGCGCGACCTGGATATCGGCTATGTGGTGCAAAGCGGCACATTGAGCGGCCTGGGCATCCGAGTGCGTAACGTCATGGCTCGTTCAAACTACCGCAGCGACATCGACGAGAACCGGCTGATCCTCAGTTACACCTGGAAGCTGCTTTAAACCCCGCCCTGGCACGTGCCCATGACCTGGTAGTTGAGGGTGTGGCTGACGCCCTGGCTGTCGAGATACACCATGGTCGCCGGTTCTACCTGGCAACTGCCCGGCACGGGCGTGATTGAAACAACGTGTTGGATATCCAGCGCTTCATTGCTGCCGGCCGCCATGGCGCCGGCGGCGGTGAAAAACAGGAGCAGGCTGAGCCATTTGATATTCATGATGAGTTCCTCTGTGAGTAGGGTTCATTTTAGTGATTGCCGCAGCGGGATAAAGACAGGAACAGGTGAATGACTCGTACGTATCACGTAGCAATCGAGGGGCAATGTTGATGGATTTGCTCAATGGCATGCGGGTGTTTGCCCGGGTTGTCGACACTGGCAGCTTTGCCGCAGCGGCCGAGGCGCTGGACCTGTCCGGGGCACACGTATCACGGTTGATCTGCGAGCTGGAAAAACACCTGCAGACCCGCCTGTTGCAACGCACCACCCGACGCCTGGGCCTTACCGATTCGGGCGAGCGCTTTCTGTTGCGCTGTCGCGACATTCTTGAAGACGTCAGGGAGGCCACGGCAGAAGCCAGCGGCGCGCACCTCAACCCGCGCGGGCGATTGCGGGTGCATTGCATGAGCGGGTTGGGGGTGCTGATCACGCCGCTGATTGCCCGCTACAGCGAGCAATACCCGGACGTGTCCATCGAGTTGACCCTGTCCCAGCACAACCCGGACCCGCTTGAAGAGGGTCACGACGTGGTGATCTCCATCGCCCATTCGTTGCCGGATTCGGCGCTGGTCAGCCAGACGATCGGGCAGTTGTTCAGTGTGCCCTGTGCGGCACCGGGGTATCTGGCCCGGTACGGCGTGCCCGAGCATCCGCAGCAGTTGATGCAGCATCGACGGTTGCATCTGCAGGATTTCCAGGAGGATGCGTGGTTGTTCAAGGGGCAAGAGGGCGAGATTGCGATTTCGCCGGGTGACACCTTCAGGACCAATGTCGCGGATGCGATGGTCAAGGCGACGCAGGAAGGCATGGGCATCAGTCTGTTGCCGTTTTTCAGTGCAAGCGCGGCACTGCGGGAAGGTTCGCTGGTACGGCTGTTGCCCGACTATCGGCTAAGGGAGCGCAGCATTTTCGCGGTGTATCCGTCGAGGCGTTTTTTGGATGCCAAGGTGCGCACGTGGGTCGCGTTTTTGCAGGTGCAATTGCCGGTGTTGCTGGCGGAGCAGGTGAACGTGATTGAGGCTCCCCGAGGCTAGCGCGTTGCAGTACGACGGATATAACGCGCCGGCGACGAGCCCAGCGTCTTGCGAAACATGCTGATGAACGAACTGACCGACTCATACCCCAGCGCCTCGGCGGTCCGTTGCACCGATTCGCCCTCGGCCAGGCTCTGCAAGGCCACGATGATTTGCCATTGTTTGCGCCATTGGCCAAAAGTCAGGCCTGTTTCGCTCTTGACCAGGCGGGCCAGGGAGCGCTCGCTCATGGCCACCTGGCGTGCCCACTGGGCCATGGTGCAACGGTTTGACGGGGCCTGGGCCAGGCCGCGGGCGATGAAGCGCAACTGCGTAGCAGCGGGGAGCGGCAGGTACAACTGCTCCGAAGGAGCCAGTTCCAGTTGTTCAAGGAGCACGCTCGCCAGGCGCGAATTGGCAGAGGCAGGCGGATAATCCTGGGGCTGGGCGCTCAGGTGCAGGATCAACGCCAGGACCAGCGGCGAAAGCACCAGCGTGCAGCATTTCTCCGGTAGCGCGGCGGCGCCGGGCTCGACAAACAGATAGCCGATCCTGCCGTTGGCGGTCACCCGGTTGCTGTGGGCGATACCGCCCGGAATCCACACGCCGAAGCCCGACGGCACCATCCACACGCCATCCTCTACGGTACACACGATACCGCCGTGATATGCCACCACCAGTTGGCCTTTGCGGTGGCTGTGCACGGGGAATTCGGTGTCGTTGCGCTGGCTGCCGAGCATCAACGCGACGGCGGGCTGATCAAAACTGTCCAGTTCGAATTGATCAACGCCCTGGAGCTTCATCTCGCCCATGTTGCACCGCCTCGATTGTCTGAAATTGATTATATCCTGGCAGCATACTCAATATCGGCACGACCTTGCAGTCCCTACCATCTTCATCAAGGCGATCAAGGTGATTGCCGACTGCGAGATTCAACCGATGCTCAGCGAAATCACGATTGCCCACCTCTACATTCCTCCGTTCTTGCTCTACGTCGGCGTTGCAGCCCTGGTGTACGGGCTACTGGAGCGGGCCCTGCGGCGCTGGCTGGATTGGGCCTGGCACCCCAGCCTGGCGCGTTTCTTTGTGTCGCTGATCGTGCTCTCGACCTTGGTTCTGAGCTTTTGAGGGCAGCGCGATGATCATCAAACACATCCTCAAGACCCTCGTCACCCTGGTGCTCGGGCTGGCCGCATTGCTGTTCTGCACGCAACTGTGGCGTGCCTATGAGTTGGCCCCCTGGACGCGGGACGGGCGTGTCAGCGCACAAGTTATCCGTATTGCCCCCGAGGTGTCCGGCCAGGTCGAACACCTGCTGGTGGGCGACAACCAGTGGGTCGCCAAGGGCGCGTTGCTGTACCAGATCGATCGCAGCAGCTACTTGCTTGCCCAGCAACAGCGCACGGCCGAGCTTGCCGAGGCGCGCAGTGTTTTCGAGCAGCGCAGTGCACAGCTCAAACGCCGCAACCAGCTCGGCGATGCGATTGCGCGGGAGGAAACCGACAACGCAGCCCGGGACCTGGCGGTGGCCAGGGCGCGCCTGGATGCGGCCCGCAGCCAACTGGCCCATGCGCGGCTGGATCTGGACCGCACGACGATTCGTTCGCCGGTCGACGGCTATGTGACCCAGTTGCGGCTGCAGCCGGGTGACTACGCGGCAGCGGGCGAGACCAATATCTTTGTGGTCGATAGCCATAGCTTCTGGGTCACCGGTTACTTCGAGGAGACCAAGCTGGCTGGTGTTCGGGTGGGGGCTGTGACGTCCATCAAGCTGATGGGTTTTTCACCGCTGCTCGAAGGGCATGTGGCGAGCATTGGTCGGGGCATTGCCGACGGTAACGAGCTGCGCAGTAACAGTGGTTTGCCCCAGGTGGCGCCTACGTTCAGCTGGATACGCCTGGCCCAGCGCGTGCCCGTGCGGATTGAACTGGACAAGGTGCCGCCCGGTGTGGAGCTGGCGGCGGGGATGACCGCCAGCATCGAGGTTGCCGAGGAGGGCACGGCGCCGCGCTGGAGGCTGGTGCAATGGCTTCAGGCGTTCATGTGATGCTCCGTGCACTGCGCATGCTGGGGGCATGGGAAGCTGCTACCTCGGGCTATGTGCTGCGTAGTCTTTTGGCGGCCTCATTGGCCCTGTGGCTGGGGTTCCAATTACACCTGGATTCGCCGTTCTCGGCCGCCTCAACCGTGTTGTTGCTGATCCATCCGCTGCAGGGGGCAGTGGTTGGCAAGGGCTTCCACCGGGCACTGGGCACCCTCGTGGGGTTGGCTGTGGCATTGGTCCTGACCAGCCTGTTCGCCCAGCAAATGCTGCTGTTTATCCTCGGGATCGGGGTATGGCTGGGCCTTTGTGTCGGCGCCATGACCGTGTTTCGGCACTACCAGGCCACGGCGGCGGTGGTCGCCGGCTACACCGTTTGCCTGGCCCTGGGGCCCGCCATCGTCGCGCCACAGCAAGGTTTCGAACATATCGTCGGGCGGGGCACGGCCGTTGTTCTGGGGGTGTTGAGCCTGAGCCTGGTGGCCACATTATTCAGCCGCAAGACCGTCGAGCGCACACTGACCATGGCACTTCGCGACGTCTCGTCGCGCACCCTGCGGTTATTGGCCGTGCGGTTTGACGGCGGGCCGGCGCGTGCGCAGGACCCGCTGGCCATCGATATCAGCAAAGTGGACGACCTTCTCGGGATTGGTCGGGGCGAGTCGGTGCTGATCCGCGCCAGGCTGGCGACCCTGCAGGCAGGACTTGCGTATCTGCATGCCGTGGTGCTCGACGAATGTGCGATACCTTCGCACGCTGGAATCGGCGCACAGTTGCGCCAGCTGGCTGAAGCCATGCCCGGGTTTTGCGTGGCGGCCGATCGTGTCCGGGAGCTGCAAGCCAGCCTTGAACCAGGCGCGAGCCAGCGGCGTCTGAATGAACCATTGGCCGAACTGGCCAGCGCCTTGTCGAGTTTTGCCTGCCTTGAGCGCGCGCCCCTGCCGCCGGCCCGCGCCGTGGGGTTTCACCGACACTACGGCGCTGCACTGCGTAACGGTGTGCGAGCGTTGCTGGCCACGCTGGCGACCGGTGCTGTCTGGTACCTCACCGGCTGGGACCAGGGGCCAACCTTGCTGGCCGTACTGGGTCCGTTCTGCACCTTGTTGGCCACCAGCGCGGCGCCCGAGCAAGGCATTGCGAGCCTTGCCAGGGGAACCTTCTACGCAATCCTGGCAGCGGCGGGGTGCAAGTTCCTGCTGTTGCCGCACATCAGCGGGTTCGGGTTGCTCACGGTGGTGCTGGTTGCGTTCTGGGCGGTCGGGATTCATGCCACGACCCGGCCGCGCCATGCCCTGCAAGGCGTCGCCTACCTGATTACGTTCAACACCCTGGTCGGCACCGCCGGGACCGCCCAATACGACTTCGCTGACTTCGTGAATCAAGCCCTGGCCTGGATGGTGACGCTCGCTATCTGCCTGCTGGCCTTCCAGTTGCTGCCGGGGAAACCCGCCAGCCACGCCGACGTCCTGAGGACCGCGCTGCACAAAGACACGCGCCAGTTACTGCGTCGCTGGCACCGCATGGATCTTCTGAAGTGGCAGGCCACGCAACAGCACCGGATGGTTGCCCTGCAAGCGCTGTCGGGCGCCGATGAGGCCGGTGCCGTCTCGCTTCAACTGGGTCGACAGTTAAGGTTGCTGCACCGCAAGACACGCGACCTGGAGCCTGATTCGTCAATCGCCAGGTGTGTGCAAGCGGGCGATCGGCGTATTGCCAGATATGCCTTCGATTCAGCGATCAGCGCGGCCCAGGCCCGGCGTACGTCGAGATCACTGATCCGCCTTGGTGCCCGCGACCTGGCTGCTTGTTACCGGGATTTGGCGGGGTTGCTCGACCAATACCAGCGTGCCGATATCCGAACCCGTTTCAGCTAAAACAACGAAGGTGAGATGAAATGAAGCAACTCCTTATCTGGACGCTTTTCGGGATGATTGTGTCTGTGCCAATGGCGGTGCAGGCATCGGACGGGGCTGAGGCGCTGGCCCGCTGGCAACAGCAATTCAAACAAGAGCAAAAAAAGCTCGCCGAGCATCGGGCGCCTGGCCGTGATTCAAGGCCCAAGGCCGATCGCCAGCGATGAGCCGGTTCCCGGGGAATTGCAATCTGTTCAGAGCGAAGTGACGAGTTCGGTGTGATGCCCGGCGGTGCTGTTGCTTTATAGGCTGTCCGGGTCGCCAAAGAACATCTGAATCCGCGACCTTAACCACCGTTCCCCCGGATCATTGTCCTGGGACCCACGCCACGCCATGTGCAATTCAAAGGTGCGCACCGGCAGTGGCGGCTCCTCAGCTCGCAAGCCACCCGCTGAAGTCAACGCTTCAGCGGCATAGTCCGGCACGGTCGCGACAATATCGGTGCCCGCCAGCAATGTCCCGAGCCCATTGAACTGCGGCACAGCCAGCACGACATGGCGCTTGCGGCCCAGTTTTTCCAGTTCTTCATCCAGAAACCCGCTCAAATCCCCGGCAAACGACACCAGAGCATGGGGCCGGGCGCAGAAGTCATCCAGGCTCATGGAGCCCGGCATGCTGTCGGCTCGCAACAGCATCGGCTTGCTGCGGCGCAGGACTTTGCGTTTGGCGTTGGCTGGCAAATCGGTGGTGTAGCTCACGCCGATGGAGATTTCGCCGGAGGCCAGCAGGCCGGGCATCAGGATGTAGTTGACGCGGCGCACTACCAGCACGATGCCGGGGGCTTCGGCCCGCAGGCGCTTGAGCAGCAGCGGCAGCAGGGCGAATTCGACGTCGTCCGACAGGCCGATGCGGAATACCGCGGTGCTGGTGGCCGGGTCGAATTCGGAGGCGCGGCTGACGGCCGTGGAAATCGAGTCCAGGGCCGGGGAGAGCAGGGCGAAGATTTCTACCGCACGGGCCGAGGGCTCCATGCTGCGTCCGGTACGCACGAACAACGGGTCGTCGAACAGGCCGCGCAGGCGTGACAGGGCTGCGCTGATGGCCGGCTGGCCAAGGAACAGTTTCTCGGCAGCGCGGGTCACACTGCGCTCATGCATCAAGGTTTCGAATACGATCAACAGGTTGAGGTCGACACGACGCAGGTCGTTACGGTTCATCTTGTGTCCCAGGCGGCGTCAGTAAACTTGACGGGAGCGGTCATATAAGAACAATGACCGGCATGAATCTTACGGGGAAAGGCTGGTACTCTGCACCGGCTAATTCAGTTTTCCTACATGGCTTGGCACCTTTTCCGTATGTGCGGAATCAATGACAGGCATGTCGACTATTAACGGCGACCGGTGGTCTTGCCCCGAAAGCCCAGATAGAGTTCATGGCAATAGAGGTTACTTTGACGAGGTTTGCGATGTCCCGCACGATCCGTTTTCACAAGTTTGGTCCGGCCGAGGTGCTCAAATGCGAAGAGCATGCAGCCGCTAAGCCCGCACCGGGCGAAGTGCAGGTGCGCGTCGAGGCGATTGGCATCAGCTGGTACGACATTCTGTGGCGCCAGAACCTGGCGTCGTCCCATGCCCGCTTGCCTTCCGGCCTTGGCCATGAAATGGCCGGCGTGGTTGTGGCCGTTGGCGAGGGTGTCGACGACCTGGCGGTGGGTGACAAGGTCGCCAGCTTCCCGGCCGAGAGCCCGAATGACTACCCGGTGTACGGCGAACAGATCGTCCTGCCGCGCTCGGCGCTGACCCGCTACCCGGATGTCCTGAGCCCGATCGAAGCCAGCGTGCACTACACGCCGCTGCTGATTGCCTACTTTGCGTACATGGACCTGGCGCGGGTCAAACCCGGGCAATTCGCCCTGGTAACGGACGCCAGCCACTGTGCCGGCCCATCGTTCGTGCAACTGGGCAAAGCCCTGGGTGTGCGGGTGATTGCTGCGACCAAGACCAGTGATGAGCGCGAATACCTGCTGTCCCTCGGGGCCGAGAAGGTCATCGTCACCGAAGAGCAGGACCTGCTGATGCAAGTCAACAAGTTCACCGACAACCGCGGCGTAGACGTGGTGTTCGATGGCTTGGGTGGCCCGCAGATGTCGTTGCTGGGTGATGTGCTGGCGCCGCGTGGCAGCCTGGTGCTGTACGGCCTGCAAGGTGGCAACCAGACGCCATTCCCGGCCTGCGCGGCGTTCCAGAAGAACATTCAGTTCTTTGTGCACTGCATCGGCAACTTCACCGGCAAACCGGAACTGGGCATCATCCAGGACCAGGTGGCCTTGCAGCGAGCCCTGCGTGACATCAACCAACTGACCGCCGACAAGGTGCTGGTACCGCTGAAAACCACGGTATTTCCGTTCAGCCAGTTCGTTGAAGCGCACCGCTATATGGACGAATGTCCGTGCCGTGAACGGGTTGCCTTGCAGGTAGAAACTGTTTGATCTGTGGGAATATTCTCAAGCGAGTATTCCTGCCCCCGGGCGCATGGGGCAAATGCGCCATTTGACAGGACTTAACCTGCCCACCGCTTGAATCGGGATTTCAGCACTTCAGCCCGATAAACCAGATGTATGCCCCTGACGCCGCCCTGAATCCCAGCGCGGCGTTGTCGTGTCTGCACACTCGATACCCCATGCAAGCCCCCATCTGAACCGGTTTTAGCCGGCGTTCTGTATCTGTTAATCATTATTCAAGTGCCGATAATTGCCCCGTCACTTTTATCTCAAGGATTGAGCAATGATTGAATATATGAAATCACCCCGTACATCCGTCAAGCCCAATAATGTTTCCCATGGCTGTTTTGCCGGAACATCAATATTGAAGTGGGTTATGTCGGATGCTTCTCTAGTTTGTAAGTTAAAGCAGCGTAGGAAGTTGTCAGAGCGTTCCTAAGACTTTCGGTTTGGGCTGCGTGCCCCTTGGCTTGGCGCCTTTTCGGGACTGGAAGCCCCCAAAGGCAGGCCTGGCAGGTAGGGCCCGGTGCTAATCTCCATTGAATGTCACATGTTGTAACGCCCCTACAGAAACAACAGGTCAGGCAAATGCCGTCAACGATTACCCGAAACTGATATTTCAACTCAGGTAGTAGAACTATGAGCGCTATTCACGAACAAGCCATGAACTATGTCTATCAACAAGTATTGCAACGCTTGATAGGGCATTTCTCTCGAACAGAACGTACCTCGCTCCAGTTATTGATTCAACGAATCGTGGTAGCGGCAGGCGGCATGGAGCGGATCGGTGAATACAAGGTGCTGGTCGCTCACGGCGCAGGCGCCGGCAGCAGCTATGTCCTGGCGTTGTTGCGCGCAGCCCAGCTGACGCTTGCAGGCCGGGCGCCGCGGACGTTTCAACTGCGGGTCGCGACCTTGCGCCATGCCGGCATGTCGCAAAATGCCCTGGACACGCTGCATCGCGGCTACAGCGCGCTGTTCCTGCATGACGATGCGCGTGTCGAATTGCTGATGGTCGAGAATCAGGAAGTCTTGCCGTTCAATCACCTGCGGCCGGCCTCCAGTGCGGCGCGCGACACCAGCCGGCGCAATATGCTGATGGTGGGGCACCTGACTTCGGGAGATATTCGCCAAACCCTGTGCAACGACGCCTACCTGGCCCTCGGTGACTTTTACCAGCGCGTCACCACCTGCAATGGCGGCGTGCACGCGCTGGTCAGCGGTGACTCCGCGCGCAAGCAGCGGGAGTACCTGGCGTGGCTGAAGAAGGCTGCGCTGGCGAGCGGTGCAGAGGTCCCGCCGCGCCAGCCTCTGGTGCTCAGCGGACTGTTCGCGCGCATGGATGAGTGGAGCAACGCCTATTACTGCGACCTTTACGGCGAGCGTTACGCCGTCGCCGATAAGTCCGACACGGACAACCATCGCCACTTGGCCTATATCGGCGCTGCCGACCTTAAGGACGCGGCCGAATACTCCTCCGGGCCGCTGTTGCGTCAGTTCATGGGCTATGAACCGGACGAGTTTGGCTTTCATTTCAGCCACGCGAGCTATGCGAACCCGTTGCTGATGGCCCATCTGCGGGGCTTGCAGGCCGAGTGCCTGCGGGAACTGGATTACGAGGAGGGCGCACATGGCTTCATGCAGCAGGCCGCGCTGTTCATGCGGCGCAAGCAGATTCCCGAACACCTGATTGCCCAGGCAGCGACCCAGGACGGCCGAGCGCTGGCGGCCGACTACGCCCAGGCGATGTTCCGATTGGATGAAAGCCAACTGAACTGCCTGATGTTTTCGCCGTTTATCCGTCACGGCGAGCGTCTCGAAAGCTTTTTGCGCCAATGCCACCCCGGCATGCTGGTGGCGCTCCCCGAGCTGCACAAGGCGCTGCAAGGCAAGCCGGTGGCCGAGATGCTGGTGCAATGGGCCATCGACACCAGCGGGTTGCCGATCGACCTGCTGCAACATCTCTATCGCAAGCGGCCAGCCACCGGCGTGCCGGGCATGGCCGAGACGCCACAGCAAGATGCGCCCGCCCTGGCAGCCTACCAACTGGCGGGGCGTTAAGCGGGTGGCGGCGGGTGACCAGCGATGAACCTCAGGGACGACCGGCAAACCGACTTCGCCTACCAGGCGGTGTATCGCTACATGATCAACCTCATCGGCGAGGTGGGCACGGATGCCCGGGTAAAACTGCCATCATTGCGGCAGCTGGCGGAGCGCCTGAATGTGTCGATCTCGACCATTCAATACGCTTATTCGTTGCTCGAGAAGGAGGGCCGGGTGTACTCGGTGCCCAAGTCGGGCTACTACGCCTGGCCGGTGTTGAATAGACCGCCAGGCAGCAGCGGTGGCGACCTGCTGGAGCGCCTCTATGCCAGTGCGCGACGTCCGGGAATGCGCGTGCTCAGCGCCGATGAGCCGGCACTTGCGGCGTCACTGGACGCAGCGCTGTTGCTGCTCGAGCGCGAACTGTTGCGGCATTACCCGCATCATCTGCAGCCATGGTCGCAGCCCTGTGGCGTGTGGGAACTGCGGGCGACGCTCGCGGCGCGCTATACCTCGTCGCCGACCCGTTGCTGGCAGGCGGACGAGGTATACATCGGCGCCGACTTGCGCGGGGTACTGGAAATCCTGATCGAGGTGCTGGGTCTCAAGGGCGCTGCGATCATCGTCGAATCCCCGTGTGACTGGCTGATCCTGCGGTTGTTGCAGGGGGCAGGCGTGAGGGTTCTCGAATTGCCATTCACGGCGGACGACGGCCTGGACCTGGCGTTGTTCGAGCACTTGCTCAGCACCGAGCCGGTGCAGCTGGCGTTGCTGTCATCCGGTGTCAGCCTGCCGTCCGGCGTAGTCCTGTCCACCCATGACCGCCTGCAGCTAGTGCGATTGCTGGACCAGCATGGCTGTTGGTTGTTAGAAAATGACAGCCATGGTGACCTCGGCTTCGGGCAGTCAATCACCGCGTTACGGGACCTGGCCAATCCCGAGCGGCTGATGGTGTTTTCCACGTTCGAGAAGATGCTCGGGCCGGAAGCGCCGTTTGGCTATTTGCTGTCGCGCCACCTCAGCGGCGAGCTGCAGCGCCAGTTCCTGTTGCGCGCATTCCGGTTGTCCTCTATCCGCCAGCGCGCGATTGCGCGGCTCTATCAAAGCGGGCGCATCGACCAGCATCTGCGGGAGTTGCGCCCGCAACTCAAAGAGCAGGCCCGGCTCATGGGCCTGCGGCTGGACACGCATCTGGGCAACCAGGTGAGCTACCGAATGCCTGCCGCTGGCGCGACCTTCTGGTTGCGCTCAGAGGCCCCGGTGGATATGCGCCAGGTGTTCCAGCGCCTGCTCACCCGGCAGGTGGTGATTGCGCCGGGGGAGTTGTTCAGCCTCAGTGGCCTGCACTGCCAGCATCTGCGGCTGAGCCATGCCGTTGACGGCGCCCATAACCTGGAGAATGCCCTGGATGAGCTGGCTCTGGCGCTCAGGCAGGCACAGACCGGCACTGAATGAAATTTCGCTGATTGCTGTAGGATTTATAACGTCGCGGAGCAGTCCAAGTCCCAGTAAACTGCACTTTTTTCCGAATCCTTCTCTTTCCGAGGTTTATGCATGACTCTCAGTCCTTTTGCGGGCAAGCCGGCACCAGCTCAATTGCTGGTAGACATCCCGCGACTGGTAACGGCCTATTACACCGGCCAGCCTGATGCAGCGATCTCCACCCAGCGCGTCGCCTTTGGTACCTCCGGGCACCGCGGCAGCTCGTTCGACCTCAGCTTCAATGAATGGCACGTGCTTGCCATCAGCCAGGCCATTTGCCTGTACCGTGAAGCCCAGGGCATCAACGGCCCGCTGTTTGTCGGCCTCGACACCCACGCGTTGTCCACCCCGGCCGGCGCCAGTGCGCTGGAAGTGCTGGCCGCCAATGGCGTGCACGTGATGCTCGCCGAAGGCGATGAGTACACCCCGACACCGGCGATTTCCCACGCCATCATTTGCTACAACCGCGGCCGCACCAGTGGGTTGGCCGACGGCATCGTGATCACGCCGTCCCACAACCCGCCACAAAGCGGCGGCTACAAGTACAACCCGCCCAACGGCGGCCCGGCCGACACCCACATCACCAAGTGGATCGAAGCCAAGGCTAACGAACTGCTGGCCAATAAGCTGGCCGGGGTCAAGCGCATCACCCATGCCCAGGCGCTGAAGGCCGACACCACTCATCGCCACGACTACCTCAACACCTACGTGGCCGACCTGGTCAACGTCATCGACTTCGATGCCATCCGCAACGCTGGCTTGCGCCTGGGCGTCGATCCGCTGGGCGGAGCAGGGGTGCGCTACTGGTCGGCCATCGCCGAGCATCACCGCCTGAACCTCGACGTGGTGAACACCGAAGTGGATTCGACCTTCCGCTTCATGAGCGTCGACTGGGACGGCCAGATCCGCATGGACCCGTCCTCCAGCTACGCCATGCAGGGGTTGATCGGCCTCAAGGACCGTTATGACGTGGCCTTCGCCTGCGACCCGGACCACGACCGCCATGGCATCGTGACGCCGTCCGGTGGCTTGCTGGCGCCGAACAACTACCTGGCCGTGTCCATCGACTACCTGTTCCAGAACCGCCCCGAATGGCGCGCTGATGCTGCGGTGGGCAAGACCGTGGTCAGCAGCGGCTTGATTGATCGCGTGGCCAAGCGCATTGGCCGTCGCCTGTACGAAGTGCCGGTGGGCTTCAAGTGGTTTGCCGATGGCCTGTTCGACGGTTCGCTGGGTTTTGGTGGCGAAGAAAGTGCCGGCGCCTCGTTCCTGCGCAAGGACGGCAGCGTGTGGAGCACTGACAAGGACGGCTTGATCCCGGCGCTGCTGGCGGCGGAAATGACCTCGCGCAAAGGCCAGGACCCAAGCCAGATTTATCGCGGGCTGACCGATGCACTGGGCGAGCCGTTCGCCATTCGGGTGGATGCCAAGGCGACTCCGGCGCAGAAGGCCTTGTTGGGCAAGCTGTCGCCAGACCAGGTGACGTCCACGCAGTTGGCCGGGGAAAGCATCCAGCAGATCCTCAGCCACGCGCCGGGCAATGACCAGGCGATCGGCGGGCTGAAAGTCATGACTGAAAACGGTTGGTTTGCCGCACGGCCATCGGGCACCGAGGACATCTACAAGATCTACGCCGAGAGCTTTATCGGCGAAGATCACCTCAAGCAACTGGTGGAAGAGGCCCAGGTGTTGGTGGACGGGGCGATCTCGGCTAACTGATGCCCAACCTATGACTGATTAACCTGTGGCGAGGGAGCTTGCTCCCGCCGGACTGCGCAGCAGTCCCATTTTTGGGGGCGCTTCGCACCCCAGCGGGAGCAAGCTCCCTTGCCACATTCAAGCTCGGTCAGGCGAGGTCGACCAACACGATCTCGCTGTCCTCAACCGCTGTCACCCGCAGTACCTGCTCATCCTCAACCGCCACACCGTCTCGAGCTTGTGCACGCAAGCCATTGACTTCAATCACCCCGGTGGCCGGTACCAGGTACGCCCGGCGTCCGTTGTCCAGCCGATACTCGGCACTTTCACCGGCTTTCAGGTTTGCCGCTACCAAGCGTGCATCGGCCCGAATCCGCAGGCTTTCGCTGTCTCCGGCCTTGCCACTGGCCAGGGTCACAAAACCTTCGCGGTCACCTTTCGGAAACGGCTTCGCGCCCCACGACGGCGGCAAACCGGCCTCATTGGGTATGATCCAGATCTGGAAAATCTTGGTCGGCGTAGCTTCCAGGTTGTACTCGCTGTGGGCGATCCCGGTGCCGGCGCTCATTACCTGGACGTCGCCGGCCTCGGTGCGGCCCTGGTTGCCCAGGTTGTCGGCATGGCTGATGGCGCCTTCACGCACATAGGTGATGATTTCCATGTCCCGGTGCGGGTGCTGCGGGAAGCCGGTGCCCGGTGCGATGAGGTCATCGTTCCACACCCGCAGGTTGCCCCAGTGCATGCGCTTGGGGTCATGGTATTCGGCAAACGAGAAGTGGTGGTGAGCGTCCAGCCAACCGTGATTGGCGCCGCCCAGGGTGTTGAAAGGTCGAAGTTCAAGCATGATCGTCTCCTGTGGATGGGAGCCATCATCCAGCAGCGCCAGATCGATAAAAAGCGTAAAAAATGCTGGATTCCTATCGAATGCTTCGATGCCGATGCTCAGGACTTGTCTTCACTTCATCGCCTAACTGCATGAGCGCAAAGCAATTGGCTGGAACTGTGGGGCATTTGCGGCGACCATAGGGCTCTTGTCCGAGTTAAAGCATCGCAGGAGTCCGCGTGCCGCAACACACCCCCGATCTGCCTCCCGAACTGCGGCCACTGGCCGAAATGCCCCTGTTGAAACGGCTCGCCGCCCGATTATTCGGTCACGGCCTGACGCGCCTGCGGGCACA
This sequence comes from Pseudomonas sp. G1002, assembly GCF_013385455.1. Lineage (NCBI taxonomy): Bacteria > Pseudomonadati > Pseudomonadota > Gammaproteobacteria > Pseudomonadales > Pseudomonadaceae > Pseudomonas > Pseudomonas sp. G1002. The sequence continues at coordinate 58,826 of NZ_JACAPY010000011.1, read as the reverse complement.
GCACCGTTTCTCATGGCTGCATGGCCAGGCCGACGGCTTTCGCAGTGGCCACACGGCCGGCGTTGAGTATGGCTATAAGGAAGGCAAGGCGGATGGTATCGAAGAAGGCCGCCAGGTCCTGCTGATTCGTGACTTCCGGCCGGATGAGCACACTGCGCCGGGTGTTGACGACAATCTGTTCGATGATTGGCGCCTGCCGCTGACCGCCGAGTTGAAAAAACGCATCAAGGCTGATGTGGCGCGCCTGCTGCCGGCCCATGCCCAGCCGAGTGCGGCGCAATGGAAGATGATTTTCAGCGATACGCCGTCCACCTCGGTGATCGCCGGCGCCGGCGCGGGTAAATCCACCTCGCTGGTGCTGCGTATCCTGCTGCTGACCCATTACCTGGGCTTCGAGCTGAGCTCGATGACGGTGGTGACCTTCACCCGTGAGTCGCGCAAGGACTTCATCAACAAGCTCATGGAAATTCTCGCCTTGTGGGGCCAACCCCTTGGTATGAAAGACGCGCAAGCGGTGGTGCGGACCTTTCACTCACGCATCCTGCCAATGGTGCGCAGCCTGCCGGGCCTTGAGCGGCTGCAGGCGTTCGAGAACCTCAATGCGCGGACCGAAGCGGACTTTGATGAGGCCGACAGCAACCCTTTCGAATTGCGGATCAACGACGCCCAGCGCCAGCAACTGAATGCCTGCTATCACCGGCTGCATGGCCGCCATGAACGCTTCCGCGAACTGATCGCCCCGCTGGCGCGCCATGCCCTGCAACTCAAGGAGCTGGAGCGCGATCACCCGGACGTGCAAAAACGCGTGGCGGTGACCGAACTGGCGGCCAAGCGCGATGAAGAACTCTGCGATGTGATCGAAGACCTGTGGTTTCGTGCCGGCGCCTGGCCGATCAAGGGCATCGAGCCCAATCGCCAGACGTTCGATATCAACGGCGCGAAGTTTCACTGCCATGGCTACATTGCCGAACTGGATGCCTGGGTCGTACTGGGCTTCGACCCGCGGGAAAATGCCCAGGTCAGTCGACCCGGGTCCAAGCTGTCAGTACGTGCCGAGTGGGCGGTAAAGCGAACCCTATTTCAAGCTTTCTGCCGTAAACCATTGATATGGCTAGAAAGCTACGAGTCTTCCAAGCGGCTTTTAAGCAGCCTGGCAGGTGACGCAACAGCGGGCCCGGGCTTCGATTACAAGGTCAAGGGCGAGCTGGGTTCGGCACCGTTGCTGGACAGCTTTGTTGCCGCCGCCGGGTTCATCGAGAACCTCGGGCTGGATGTGCCCACCGCCGTGGGCAAGATGAGTTTTGCCAAGGATGATCCAGACCGTTTTTACTTCGAGGCACTGAGCATTTTCTGGAAGGCCCTCGAAGATCACTTGCTGGACCAGTCGCCACCGGTCATGACCTACAACCGGATGTTCTCGCTGTTTGGCGAAAACACCCCGGAGAACCTGAAGTTGCTCAGCGACCCGCTGCTACGGCCGATGTCGCACCTGATGATCGACGAATTCCAGGACGTATCGCCGCAGATCGTCTCGTGGATCCGGGCCAGCCTGCGGGAGATCCGCAGCCGCGGGCCGGCCATGCACGTGGGGCGCGGGGCCCAGCGCTCTTCGCTGTTGTGCGTGGGCGATGACTGGCAGTCGATCTATGGCTGGCGTGGCAGTTCGCCCAAGTATTTCATGGAGTTCAACAAGGAGTTCCCGTCACCCACGACCACCCGGGTGATGCTGGGCGAGAACTACCGCAGCCATCAGCACGTGATCGATGCTGCCGAGCACATTGTGCGGGCGGCCCCGGCCATCAGCGGTAAGAAAGCCAAGGCCAGTGGAACCGCGAAGGAGTTGGTGCCGGTCACGGTGCGTGACCGTGACGATGCGGCGCTGGGCCAACAACTGCTGGCGCACTATCAAAAGGGTGACTCGGTATTAATGCTGTATCGAAAAAGCAGCGATAAGTCATTGATGCAAGAGCATATTCAGTCGGTAGTTAATGTGGATTCTAGTTTGCCGTACGGCAGCCGCCGGCTCAAGCAACTGACTTATCACAGCGCCAAGGGCCTGCAAGCGGATGCGGTATTCCTGCTGGGCGACTGCCAGCACTTGACCAGTTCGCCGTACAAGAACCAGGTCTACCGCATGGCAGGACTGGGCAAGGACGGCGATACCGAAGCTTACGACAGCGCGCAGAAAGACGAAGTGCTGCGCCTGGCCTACGTGGGCATTACCCGGGCGGTGAGCCATTGCTATTGGTATGTCGACGGCCAGGATGGCCAAGGGGTGAATGTGCCAAAAGCTTCGGACCGGGTTGCCGGGGACAAACCGTTTTTTGACGACCAGCGCATCAGCAAATCATAAGGGGTGACGTTGAATCCTGTGGCGAGGGAGCTTGCTGTGGCGAGGGAGCTTGCTCCCGCTGGAGTGCGCAGCGCTCCCAGGATTTTGGGGCTGCTACGCAACCCAGCGGGAGCAAGCTCCCTCGCCACAGGATACCTGCGTTGCCAGATCAAGCCCGCAGCGACAGCGGCGGCACAAACGACTCCAGTTCATCCTCAACCGCCTCGATGATCCGCTCCACGTCCGCAGCGTTCATCACCGTGGCGCAAGGGATACCGGCAATTGCAATCAGGGTTTCCCCGCTGGCGCGGTCGAACAGGCGGGCAATCATACTGCCGGGAGCATCCATGCTCGCCTCAAAGCCCATGGGATGAAAGTGCCAGCGCATCAACTGGCAGGCGTTGGGGAATGTCACTTTGTTCATGTTGCCCACCTTGTTCATTGAGCGCTTCCTTTAGCTCGCTGCAGGGGCGCCATGACCGTCACTGGTCCTGGCCGTCGTGAGCACTAAAAATAGCATTCGTTCGCATCGGGCATGGGAGTTTTTTCGTCCCGTCCGGCAGTTGTTTTCAATAACGTTGATATGGGTCACGTGCTGCGTGGTATTAAGCGAAAGGCCATTAGTCGGAAATATCAAATGGCCGTTGAGCGGGTACGGGCAGTTGGGCAAGCTGCCTCTTTTTTCACCGGCGTAGAGCGCTCAATGCAAGACATCATTCCGGATGACTCCCAGAAAACCCAAGCTACGGCCAAGCTGGTACTGCGTCACCATCTGTGCTGGCGGGATCGGGACCTGGATGGAGTGATGTCGTACTACCATCCGGACATCCAGTACCACGATTTCTTCCAGAACCGCGTGGTGGGTGCCGGCGAGCTGCGCGAATACCTGCAAGCCAGCATGCCCCGTGGCGCCGACGAAGCGATCGAACACACCGACCGCATCCGCGCCGACGGCGACACCGCGTTCATCCAATACCGCATCACCTTGCGTGGCGGCCAGGGCCTGGTGTCGTTTCGCACCAGCGAAGCGATTACCGTGCGCGATGGCTTGATCTGGCGGGTCAACGAGTACGCCTCCCTGGTCCACGAGCAGTCTGCCAGCCGCCGCGAGACCACACGCCCGACCGTCAGCCGCCTGGGCCTGTCGCCGCAGCAACTGAGCTACATGGCCAACGACCTGCAACAGTACTTCGAGCGCCAGCAACCCTATCTGGACCCCGAACTGGACCTGCAACGGGTGGCGAAGGAGTGCGGGTACAGCCGCAACCAGATTTCCTACCTGTTGAACCAGGTGCTGGGGCAAAGTTTTTATCGCTACGTCAACCAGGCACGCCTCCAGCATTTGCTGGCTGCACTGGAAATGGCCGCGCCGCCGATCCGCATCGACGAACTGGCGTTTGCCGCCGGCTTCAATTCGACGTCGGCGTTCTACAGCAGCTTCCGCCAGCACACCGGCCAGTCGCCCAAGGCCTACGTCAAACAAATTTCCCTGCGTGCACGCGCGCAAGACAGCCGCTGAGGCCAGGCTCTAGGATCACTGCCATCGAAGTGTGGTGGTGGAGCTTGGCATGCCTGCATGGCGCAATATCAGTTTATGGATGGACCAGCTGGACGAGCCGCTGCTGGCACGCGCGTCCCTGGAGCAGGACCTGGACGTCAACGTGGCCATCATCGGTGCCGGCTACACCGGGCTCTGGACCGCGTATTACCTGAAGCGCCAGGCGCCCGAGCTGAAAATCGCAATCATCGAGGCGCAAACCGCCGGGTTCGGTGCCTCGGGCCGTAACGGCGGCTGGCTGATGGGCAATCTGCTGGGAGAGGACCGCCTGTTGGCCGGCCTGACCCCGGAACAGCGCCGGGCCTCGTTCGACCTGCTGCACGCCATCCCCGACGAAGTCGCGCAAGTGATCGAGCGCGAAGGCATTGACTGCGACTACCGCAAGGGTGGTGTGCTGTATTGCGCCGCGCGCTACCCCGAACAGGAAGTCACCCTGCGTGCGTACCTGGCCAAACTTCACAGCCAGGGCCTGACCGACGACGATTACCGTTGGCTTGGCCCGCAACAACTGGCCGAGCAGATCCGTATCGCCAAGCCTTATGGCGGCATCTATGCACCCCACGTTGCCACGATTCACCCGGCCAAGCTGGTGCGCGGCCTGGCGCGGTTGGTGGAGCGGATGGGCGTCAAGATCTACGAAAACAGTCCCGTCACTCATTGGCAGTCCGGCAGCCTGCGCACGGACAAAGCCTCGGTGCGCGCCTCCTGGGTGGTGCCGGCAGTGGAAGGGTATGCCACCACGCTGGCTCCGCTGGGGCGCTATCAGTTGCCGGTGCAAAGCCTGATCGTTGCCACCGAGCCGTTGCCGGCCAGCACTTGGGACGAGATCGGCCTGAATCGTGGCCAGGCGTTCGGCGAGAGCAGCCGGCAAGTGACTTACGGCCAGCGTTCGGCGGACAACCGCCTGGTGTTCGGCGCTCGCGGGGGTTATCAGTTTGCCGGCAAGTTGCGGCACAACTTCGAGCTCACCGACAGCGAAGTCGAGCTGCGTCGCTACCTGTTCGGCGAACTGTTCCCGCAGCTCAAGAAAGTCCGGATCACCCACGCCTGGGGCGGCAACCTGGGCATGTCCCGGCGCTTCAAGCCGCACATGCTCTGCGATCACGCGGCAGGCATCGCCCTGGCCGGTGGTTACGGCGGCGAGGGCGTAGGCGCCAGCAACCTCGGTGGCCGCACCCTGGCGGACCTGATCCTGGGGCTCGATACGCCGTTGGTTCGCCAGCCATGGGTGATTCAGCCGGGCCGGCTGGACGGGCTCAAGGCCTGGGAACCGGAACCCTGCCGCTGGCTGGGCTACAACGCGATCATCCGCAGTTTTGTGCATGAGGACCAGGTGTTGGCCAACCCCAATACCGCCCCGTGGCGCCGCAAACTGGCCAGCGGGGTTGCCGGGTTCATGGAAGGTTTCATGCACTAAGTCGTTTCAATCACCACAGGTATGAACATGAGCATTACCCAGTTCAAAGACACACTCAGCGCCCATTTGCCGGACTCCTCGCCCGTCGCCGTGCCACTGGGCACACCGGTCGCGGTGGCCTCGACCTTGAGCGTGGAACGTAGCGACGGCGTCGAAACCGGCATCTGGGAATGCACGCCCGGGCGCTGGCGCCGGCAGATCAAAGCCCAGGAGTTTTGCCACTTTATCCAGGGACGGTGCACCTTCACCCCCGACAACGGGGAAATGCTCCACATAGAAGCCGGCGACGCACTGATGTTGCCGGCCAACAGCACCGGTATCTGGGACATCCAGGAAACCGTGCGCAAGACCTATGTATTGATCCTCTGATTCTTTGATCTTTGATCGCCTGCCATAAAAACAGCCCTAAAACCGCCAGGAAATCGAACCATGAGACCCATTGCCCTGTTGCCGCTGGTATTCGTCGCCACCCTCAGCCAAGCCGCCGAGACGGTGAAGATCTACAACTGGTCGGACTATATCGCCCCCGACACCACCAGGAACTTCCAGAAAGAAACCGGCATCGGTTTCACCTACGACGTGTACGACAGCAACGAAACCCTCGACGGCAAGTTGATGACCGGCAAATCCGGCTATGACGTGGTGTTCCCCTCCAACCACTTCATGGCCCGGCAGATCCAGGGCGGGGCGCTGAAGAAACTCGACAAGAGCCAGTTGCCCAACTGGAAGAACCTCAACCCGGTGCTGCTCAAGGCCCTGGAAAACAACGACCCGGGCAACGCCCACGGCTTCCCGTACCTGTGGGGCAGCACCGGTATCGGCTACAACATCGACAAGGTCAAGGCGGTACTCGGCGACAACGCCCCAGTGGATTCCTGGGACCTGATCTTCAAGCCCGAGAACATGCAAAAACTGCAGAAGTGTGGCGTCGCCATCCTCGACAACGGCCCGGAGCTGCTGCCGGCGGCGCTCAACTACCTGGGCCTGCCGCACCACAGCAAGAAGGCGGAAGACTACAAAAAGGCCGAGGACCTGCTGATGAAAGTGCGGCCATACGTGGCGTATTTCCATTCCTCGAAATACACCGCCGACCTGGCCAACGGCGACATCTGCGTGGCCGTCGGCTTCTCCGGCGACATCCTCCAGGCCGAAAGCCGCGCCAAGGAAGCCAAGAATGGCGTGAACATCGGCTACAACATTCCGAAAGAAGGCGCCGCGATCTGGTTCGACATGGTCGCCATGCCCGCCGATGCCCCGGATGAAAAAGCCGGCTATGCCTTCATGAACTACCTGCTACGCCCGGAAGTGATGGCCAGCATCACCAACTACGTGCACTACGCCAACGGCAATGCCGCGGCGGACAGCCTGGTGGACCCGGCAATCAAGAGCGACACCAAGGTGTACCCAAGTCCGGAAATGATGGGCAAGTTGTTCGCACTGGAAGCAATGCCGCTGAACATCGACCGGATTCGTACGCGGGTGTGGAACACCATTCGTACCGGGCGTTGATGATCGTTCCCACGCTCCGCGTGGGAATGCATCCTGTGACGCTCCGCGTCACGACTTCAAAAGCGGAAGCGGAGCGTCCAGGGCGTGGGAACGATCATTAAGGATTCTCCAAGTCATGCCCCAACGACTGGATAAACAACGAAAACAGCTCCGGCTGCGATGAGATATCCAGCTTGGCATACAGGTGCCGGCGGTGAACCTTGACCGTATCCGGCGAGATATTCAGCCGTTCGGCCATGGCTTTTGACGAAAACCCGCGCAACACCAATCGCGCTATTTCCAGCTCCCGTTCCGACAACACGCCACAGCCGAAATGACTCAACGCGTCCCGTATCTGGCTGGCCATTTCCGCCGGCGCGGCCACTCGCTGGGTGCTCTGCTGCCAATGCTGCAGCATCAACGGCAACACCCAGGCCGCGAGCGTGGTCATCAACCCCGTTTCCTCGCCGGTAAACAACCGCTGCATCCCCAACGACAGCGATAACGTCCCCGCATCCGGCAATTGCAGGATGAATTGCACCTCGTCTTCCAGCACGTTGTCGTGGAAGTAATTGAGGAAGTATTCACTCTGGCGAAAATGATCCGGCGCCACTTCCTCAAGGCGGTACACGCCACTGGCATACCCCTCGCGACACGCCTGGAAAAACGGGTCCAACAGGTACAAGCCATTCAGATAAACCAGCATCGACGCCGGTTTGCTGCTCGGTTGTGCGTCGTATTCTTCCAGCGCTTCGGGCGGGCCATCGGCGGGGTAGAAGATCGCCAGGGCATTGTCGAAGGGCAGGCATTGGTGCAGCAACAGCACCAGTTGCTTCCAGAAACGCCCGGTGCCGATCTGTGCGACGGTACGCCCCAGGCCCGCGTGCATGCCGACTTCCCTGAACAGGCTCATGTGCAGCTCCACGCTAAGGATTCAGGCCGCAAGGGTTCGACTTTTGCCCGGCGGCGTCAAGGGGAGTACTCCAATAGGGGAATTGGCCGATCTACACAGAGTGTTTAAGTTGGCCGTCAGTCAGTGGGGAACATACCCTGCGCCGCTTCACCTTTTCGTTTCTGCCTCAAACCAAGAACAATCAAGAGGATAACGATATGAGTGCTCCTTCCACGCCCGACGGCGTGCTGAAACCCACCCTGAGCGTATTCGATGTAGTGGCCATCACCGTCTCGGCGGTCACCCCGGCCAGTTCAGTGTTCGTGATTGCGCCGTTTGCCATCCAGCAGGCCGGCAGCGGGGTGTTCCTGGCCTTTGTGATGGCCGCCTTGCTCGCGCTGATGTTCGCCTTTTGCTACGCCGAACTCGGGCGTGCCCACAACAGCGCCGGCGGCGAATACGTGTATGCCAAGCGGGTGTTCGGCGGCATGGCCGGCTACGCGACGTTCCTCACGGTACTGGTGATGCTGCTGTTTATCCCGCCGGTACTGGCCACCGGGGCGGCGACTTACCTGAATAACGCCCTCGGCACCCAATTCGATTCGCAAACCGTGGCCCTGGTGATTGTGGTGTGCAGCTACGCCCTGGGCATCCTCAATATCAAGCTGAATGCCTGGATCACCGGCACCTGCCTGCTGCTGGAAGTGGCGGCGTTGCTGGTGATCGTGTTTATCGGCTTCGGCAACCCGGTGCAGCCGGTCAGCGTGCTGTTGCAACCGCAAATCGTCGAGAACGGCGTGCTGCACCTGGCGCCCTGGGCGCTGGTCATCGGCGCGGTGGGCATCGGCCTGTTCTCGTTCAATGGCTACGGTCCCGCCGTCTTGCTGGCCGAAGACATGAAATGCGGCGGCAAGGGCGTGCACAAGGCGGTGTTGTGGTCCCTGGGCCTGGTGGTGGTCATCGAGCTGGTGCCGATCACCGCCTTGCTGATCGGTGCGCCATCCCTCAGCGCGATGATCAGCAGCCCCGACCCGATCGGCTACCTGCTGACCAGCCACGGTAACGAAACCCTGTCGCGGCTGGTCAGCGCCGGGATCTTCCTGTCGGTATTCAACGCCATCGTCGCCATCGTCATCCAGATTGGCCGGGTGGTGTTCAGCAGCGGCCGCGATGCGCTGTGGACACCCACCATCAACAAACTCTTCACCCGGATTCATCCACGCTGGGATTCCCCGTGGTTGGCTACGCTGTTCCTGGCGGTCCCTTCGGCATTGCTCAGCTTCAGCTCCAACCTGGCGGACCTGACGTCTTTCAGCGTGCTGCTGATCATGCTGGTGTACCTGATCGTGGCGTTGAGCGCGTTGATGAGCCGGGTGTTGCTGCGTGACCGCGAGCACCCGTATCGCATGCCGTTGTGGCCGGTGCCGGCCTTGCTGGCGGTGCTGGGCGCCGGCTACCTGTTGGTGACCCTGGCGATTGCCGCCTCGGTTCGCGACATCATGATTATCATCGGCCTGTTGGCACTGTCGGTGATCCTGTATTGCATCAGTGGCCGGTTGAGTCCGGCGTTTCAGAAATTGTAAGGAGTGGTTATGCGTGCACGTCAATTGGGCATCACCTTGGGACTGGGTACGCCCGGTGAGTTGAATGCCATCACCGACGTTCCAGGGGTTCGGGTCGGCCACAGTACGATCAAGACCCGCATCGACGGCAAACAGGTACGTACCGGCGTGACGGCGATCCAGCCCCGGGCCGGTGCCGCGCGGTATCAGCCATGTTTTGCCGGCTACCACGTGCTCAACGGCAATGGCGACGCCACGGGCCTTGAATGGATCAGCGAATCAGGGTTGCTGACCACGCCGCTGGCGATCACCAACACCCACAGCATCGGGATTGTGCGCGACACGCTGATCGCCCTGGAGCGCGAAAGCCTCGAAGACCCCGCCGTGTACTGGTGCATGCCGGTGGTGATGGAAACCTACGACGGCTTGCTCAACGATATCTGGGGCCAGCACGTCGGCCCGGAGCATGTGCGCAAGGCGCTGGCCAACGCCGAATCCGGGCCGGTGGCGGAGGGCGCCGTGGGCGGCGGCACCGGGATGATCTGCCATGAGTTCAAGGGGGGCATCGGTACCGCGTCACGGCGCTTGCCGGCGGAGCAGGGTGGCTGGACCGTCGGTGTGCTGGTGCAGGCCAACCATGGCAAGCGCCAGGAACTGCGCGTGGATGGTTACCCGGTAGGCCGGCAATTGATGGACATCCCGTCACCCTTTGCCGATCGCGGCACACCCGGCATGGGCTCCATCGTGGTGATCATCGCCACCGATGCGCCGTTGCTGCCCCATCAATGCCAGCGCCTGGCACAACGCGCGTCCATCGGGATCGCGCGCACGGGTGGCGGTACCGAGGACTCCAGCGGGGACCTGTTCCTGGCGTTCGCCACCGGCAATCAGGATTTGCCGGTGGCCGACTACGGGCGCAAGGGCTCGCCCCTCAGCACAGCCCTGCAAATGGTCAATAACGACCACATTTCACCGCTGTTCAGCGCGGCGGCGGAGGCCGTGGAAGAGGCGATCATTAATGCCATAGTGGCCGGCGAAGACATGACCACCGACCAGGGTGTGCGGGTGCCCGCGCTGGATGCCCACACGCTCCTGCAGGCATTGCGCCAAACCGGCTGGCGCGGCCAGTAAGTAAACTAAGTCTTGTCCCGGTAATACGGGACAAACACTTAAATAGTGGCCAATCAATACTAACAATGACACGGTGACACTTTCTTAGTGCACCTCAGTCAATACTTTGGATCCATTCGTGGCTAAATGTCTTTAGGAGTATTTAATATTTAAATAGCTGGATTTTAATAACGCGCTATTTACCAGTGTTTGCAGGTTTTGTTCACCGGCCCAACTTTATCCTTGGATAAAAACCGCTGGACGAATGATTTCAGGTTGTGTCAGTTTTCTTTCGCCTTCAAAAGGGGCGAGTGATCGGACTTACTCGCCAGAGTGGGTCCGGTCGGACAAAAACTGTTCCACTTGCAAACAAGGAAGTACGTTTATGTCAAAAGTAAAAGACAAAGCTATTGTGTCGGCGGCTCAAGCAAGTACCGCTTACACCCAGATCGATAGCTTTAGCCATCAATACGACCGCGGTGGCAACCTCACGGTCAATGGCAAACCGTCGTTCACCGTTGACCAGGCCGCCGACCACCTGCTGCGTGAGAACGCCGCGTACCGGGACGTGGATGGCAACGGCAAGATCGATCTCACCTACACCTTCCTGACTTCGGCTTCGAACGCGACCATGAACAAGCATGGGATCACCGGGTTCAGCCAGTTCAACACCCAGCAGAAAGCACAGGCCGTACTGGCCATGCAATCCTGGGCCGATGTGGCCAATGTCACCTTCACCGAGAAAGCCTCGGGCGGTGACTTCCACATGACCTTCGGCAACTACAGCGGCGGCCAGGACGGCGCAGCGGCCTTTGCCTACCTGCCAGGCACCAACGCCAAGTACAACGAAAGCGGCCTTGACGGCACTTCCTGGTACCTGACGAACAACAGCTACACGCCGAACAAGACCCCGGACCTGAACAACTATGGCCGGCAGACCCTGACCCACGAAATCGGCCACACCCTGGGCCTGGACCACCCTGGCGACTACAACGCCGGGACCGGCAACCCTTCGTACAAAGACGCGGACTATGGACAGGACACGCGTGGCTACAGCGTCATGAGTTACTGGAGCGAGAGCAACACCAACCAGAACTTCAGCAAAGGCGGGGTAGAAGCCTACTCGTCCGGCCCGCTGATCGACGACATCGCCGCGATCCAGAAGCTCTACGGCGCCAACTACAACACCCGTGCCGGTGACACCACCTATGGCTTCAACTCCAACACCGGGCGTGATTTCCTCAGCGCCACTTCATCGGCCGACAAGCTGGTGTTCTCGGTGTGGGACGGTGGCGGCAACGACACCCTGGACTTCTCCGGTTTTACCCAGAACCAGAAGATCAACCTCAATGAAACCTCGTTCTCCGACGTTGGCGGCCTGGTGGGCAACGTTTCCATCGCCAAGGGTGTGACCGTGGAGAACGCCATCGGCGGTTCGGGCAACGACCTGCTGATCGGTAACGCAGCCGCCAACGTCCTCAAGGGCGGTGCCGGCAACGACATCATCTTCGGCGGCGGCGGTGCAGACCAGTTGTGGGGCGGCTCAGGCAACGACACCTTCGTGTTCGGCGCCAGCTCCGACTCCAAGCCGGGTGCGGCCGACAAGATCTTCGACTTCACCTCGGGTTCCGACAAGATCGACCTCACCGGCATCACCAAAGGTGCAGGCCTGACCTTCGTCAACGCGTTTACCGGTCATGCCGGCGACGCGGTGCTGTCCTACGCTTCGGGTACCAACCTGGGCACATTGGCCGTGGACTTCTCCGGGCACGGCGTGGCGGATTTCCTCGTCACCACCGTTGGCCAGGCAGCCGTCAGCGACATCGTGGCCTGATACACGCGTAAAGGAGGGTGGCGCACACGCGCCGCCCTCTGCCCTTGCATCCACCCCATGAACGGGCGAAGGTGATGACGCTATTTCGCAGTACCGTGGCCTGGAGTTTCCAGGTGTTGCTTATGTCGGCAGGAGCCACAGCAATGGCAAGCAGTCTGGTTTTACCTACTTCCGCGCAGTTGGCCGGGCATTGGGCGCTGCATCAGCAAGAGCAGGTGTGCGCACTGGACTTGATTGAGCAGGCTAACGCGTTAGGGGGCGATGTGGAGTGCGCCGGACAATGGCTGGGGGAAGCCCCCGTTAGTTGGACGCCTACTCCCGATGGTATTTGGCTGATGAATGCCGAAGGCACCGGCATAACCCATTTGAATCGCCAGAAAGAAGGCGAATATGAAGGTCGCGCAAAAACCGGCGCGGTATTGATATTGCAACGTGCACCGTAATAGTTCGTTATAACGATATAACCCGATTTTAATGTTTGCCCGCCCCTTATTGGGGCGCTCGGTAAACTATTGCGCGTCATTCGGCTCAGGGAAGATCAGGCAACATGGCGAAGACCACTCCCGTTGCACCACTGTTCAAGGCACTCGGCGACTACAAAAGTATTCTGATCAGTATTGGCTGTTTCACGGCATTGATTAACGTATTGATGTTGGTGCCATCGATTTATATGTTGCAAGTCTACGACCGCGTGCTGTCTTCACAGAACGAAACCACCCTGGTGATGTTGACGCTGATGGTGGTGGGGTTCTTCGCCTTTATCGGTGTGCTGGAGGTGATCCGCAGCTTTATCGTGATTCGCATCGGCAGCCAGCTGGAGCGGCGTTTCAACCTGCGGGTCTACAAGGCCGCTTTCGAGCGCAACCTGCAACGGGGCGAAGGCCATGGCGGGCAATCCCTGGGGGACCTGACCCACATCCGCCAATTCATCACCGGGCCTGCGCTGTTCGCGTTTTTCGACGCGCCGTGGTTTCCGATCTATCTGTTCGTGATTTTCCTGTTCAACGTATGGCTTGGGGTGCTGGCCAGTGCCGGTGCCGTGCTGCTGATAGCCCTGGCGTGCCTTAACGAATACCTGACCAAAAAGCCTCTGGGTGAAGCCAGCGGTTATTCCCAGCAGTCCACCCAATTGGCCACCAGCCACCTGCACAACGCCGAAACCATCCAGGCCATGGGCATGCTCGGTGCATTGCGCAAGCGCTGGTTCAAGGTGCATTCGCAGTTCCTGGGCCTGCAGAACAAGGCCAGCGACACCGGCTCGATCATCAGTTCCCTGAGTAAATCCCTGCGCCTGTGCCTGCAATCGTTGGTGCTGGGCCTGGGTGCGCTCCTGGTGATCAAGGGCGACATGACCGCCGGGATGATGATCGCAGGCTCCATTTTGATGGGTCGGGTGTTGAGCCCCATCGACCAGTTGATTGCCGTGTGGAAGCAATGGAGTTCGGCCAAACTGGCCTACCAGCGCCTGGACAACCTGATGCGCGAGTTTCCGCCTCAGGGCGAGCAGATGGCCTTGCCGGCGCCCAAGGGCAATGTGAGTTTCGAGCAAGTCAGCGCAGGCCCGCCGGGGCGACGTGTGCCGACCTTGCATCAAGTCAGCTTCAACCTGACTGCGGGCGAAGTGCTCGGCGTGCTGGGTGCTTCCGGCTCCGGCAAATCAACCCTGGCCCGCGTGCTGGTGGGCGTATGGCCAACCCTGGCAGGCACCGTGCGCCTGGACGGAGCCGACATTCATCGCTGGGACCGCGACGACCTCGGGCCGCATATCGGTTATCTGCCCCAGGACATCGAACTGTTCAGCGGCAGCATCGCCGACAACATCGCGCGCTTTCGCGAAGCCGACCCGGATTTGGTGGTGCAGGCCGCCCAACAGGCTGGTGTGCACGAATTGATCCTGCGCTTGCCCCACGGCTACGACACCGTGCTCGGCGACGAGGGCAGCGGCCTGTCCGGTGGGCAGAAGCAACGGGTCGCCCTGGCCCGCGCGCTGTACGGCGGGCCACGCCTGATCGTGCTCGACGAGCCCAACTCCAACCTCGACACCGTGGGTGAAGCCGCCCTGGCCAGCGCGATCATGCAGATGAAAGCCCAGGGCAGCACGGTGGTACTGGTGACTCACCGTTCCTCGGCGTTGGCCCAGGCCGACAAGCTGCTGGTGCTGAACGAAGGTCGTTTGCAGGCATTTGGTCCGAGCCAGGACGTGCTGCGCGCACTGTCCGGCCAGCAGGAAGCACCACGAGAAAAGGCCGGGGTCAGCCTCAGCCGTCAGTATCAAGCCGGAAGGAATCCAGGCGCATGAGCAGCGACAGCAGCATTCAAATCAACCGCGATTACGAACAGACCCATCCCGAGCACGACGCGCGTTTCTTCGCCCGCATGGGCTGGCTGCTGACGGTGGTCGGCGCCGGCGGGTTTTTCCTCTGGGCCAGCCTGGCGCCGCTGGACCAGGGGATCCCGGTACAAGGCACGGTGGTGGTATCGGGCAAGCGCAAGGCGGTACAAACCCTGAGCCCCGGCGTGGTCAGCCGGATCCTGGTGCGTGAGGGCGAGACGGTGAAGCAGGGCCAGCCACTGTTCCGGCTCGACCAGACGCAGAACCAGGCCGACGTGCACTCCCTGCAAGCCCAGTACCGCATGGCGTGGGCCAGCGTGGCACGGTGGCAGAGCGAGCGGGATAACCAGTCGACGATCACCTTTCCGGCGCAATTGAGCGGCAACCCGGACCAAGCCCTGGCACTGGTCCTCGAAGGCCAGCGTCAACTGTTCAGCAGCCGCCGCGAAGCCTTTGCCCGGGAACAGGCCGGGATTCGCGCCAGTATCGAAGGCGCTACGGCGCAACTGAACGGCATGCGCCGCGCCCGCAGTGACCTGACCGCCCAAGCGCAATCCCTGCGAGACCAGTTGAACAACCTGCAACCCCTGGCCGACAACGGCTACATCCCGCGCAACCGGCTGATGGAGTACCAGCGGCAACTGTCCCAGGTGCAACAGGACCTGGCGCAGAACACCGGCGAAAGCGGGCGGGTGGAGCAGGGCATCCTCGAATCGCGCCTCAAGTTGCAGCAGCACAGCGAGGAGTACCAGAAGGAAGTCCGCAGCCAACTGGCCGACGCGCAGCTGCGCAGCCTGACCCTGGAACAACAACTGACCTCCGCCGGTTTCGACCTGCAGCACAGCGAGATCAACGCGCCCGCCGATGGCATCGCGGTCAACCTGGGCGTGCACACCGAAGGCGCCGTGGTGCGTGCCGGTGAAACCCTGCTAGAAATCGTGCCCCAGGACACCCGCCTGGAAGTCGAAGGGCGCCTGCCAGTGCACCTGGTGGACAAGGTCGGTGCGCACTTGCCGGTGGACATTCTCTTCACCGCCTTCAATCAGAGCCGCACGCCGCGGGTGCCGGGGGAGGTGAGCCTGATCTCCGCCGACCAGATGCTCGACGAAAAAACCGGCATGCCTTACTACGTGCTGCGCACCACCGTCAGCAGCAGCGCCCTGGAGAAACTCCATGGCCTGGTGATCAAGCCGGGGATGCCCGCTGAGATGTTCATCCGCACCGGCGAGCGCTCCTTGCTCAATTACCTGTTCAAGCCGCTGCTGGACCGCGCCGGCTCGGCATTGACCGAGGAATGAGCATGAAGCCGATGTTCATCGCCTTGCTGCTCGCCTGCGGCAGCGCCCAGGCCGCCATGGGCCCGTTCGATGTCTACGAACAGGCCCTGCGCAACGACCCGGTATTCCTCGGCGCCATCAAGGAACGCGATGCCGGCCTGGAAAACCGCACCATCGGCCGCGCCGGCCTGCTGCCCAAGCTCTCGTACAACTACAACAAGGGCCGCAACAACTCCCAGGCCACCTTGCCCGACGGGCGCGGCGGCAATTATCACGATGACCGCAACTACAACAGCTATGGTTCCACGTTCACCCTGCAACAGCCGCTGTTCGACTACGAAGCCTATGCCAACTACCGCAAGGGCGTGGCCCAGGCACTGTTTGCCGACGAGAGCTTCCGCGACAAGAGCCAGGCGCTGCTGGTGCGGGTGCTGACCTATTACACCCAGGCGTTGTTTGCCCAGGACCAGATCGACATTGCCCGCGCTAAGAAAAAGGCCTACGAGCAGCAGTTCCAGCAGAACCAGCATCTGTTCCAGCAGGGCGAGGGCACCCGCACCGACATCCTGGAAGCCGAGTCGCGCTATGAGCTGGCGACTGCCGAAGAGATCCAGGCGCTGGATGAACAGGACGCCTCGCTGCGCGAACTCGGGGCGCTGATTGGCGTGCAGAGCGTCAACATCAACGACCTGGCGCCGCTGAACCCGGGGTTTGCCGCCTTCACCCTGACCCCGGCCAATTACGACACCTGGCACGAACTGGCGCTGACCAACAACCCCAACCTGGCCTCGCAACGCCAGTCCGTGGAAGTGGCGCGTTATGAAGTGGAGCGCAACCGTTCGGGGCACCTGCCACGCATCACGGCGTATGCCAGCTCGAGGCAGCAGGAGTCCGACAGCGGCAACACCTACAACCAGCGCTACGACACCAACACCATCGGCATCGAAGTCAGCATGCCGTTGTATGCCGGTGGCGGCGTCTCGGCTTCCACCCGCCAGGCCAGCCGCGCCATGGAGCAGGCCGAGTACGAACTGGAAGGCAAGACTCGCGAAACCCTGATCGAACTGCGGCGCCAGTTCAGTGCTTGCCTGTCGGGAGTGAGCAAGTTGCGGGCGTATCAAAAGGCGCTGACTTCGGCTGAAGCGCTGGTGGTCTCGACCAAGCAAAGCATCCTCGGCGGCGAGCGGGTCAACCTCGATGCGCTGAACGCCGAGCAGCAGCTGTACAGCACCCGTCGCGACCTGGCCCAGGCACGGTACGACTACCTGATGGCCTGGACCAAATTGCATTACTACGCGGGCAACTTGCGTGACACCGACCTGGCCAAGGTGGACGAGGCGTTTGGTCCTGAGAGCCGCTGATGCCTGGACGAGTAGCACCTGGTGCAAGGGAGCTTTGGTGGCATGGGCGCTTGTTTTGGCAAGGGAGCTTTCTGTGGCAAGGGAGTTTTCTGTGGCAAGGGCGCTTGTTGTGGCGAGGGAGCTTGCTCCCGCTGGGCTGCGTAGCGGCCCCAAGATCTTGGGAGCGCTGCGCACTCCAGCGGGAGCAAGCTCCCTCGCCACAGGTATTTCAACAATAAGAAAAGGGACTCTTCATGATCACTGGTTCACCTCGCTTCAAACCCTTCACCGCAGGCTCCTTGCTGCTGCTGTCAGTGGCGGCCCACGGGCAGTACATCGAAGCCGGCAAAGTCGGCGACCCCGGCAGTTGGCGTTCCGCCGAGTTCCAGAGCGACTGGGGCCTGGAGCGGATGAAAGCCAACGAGGCCTATGCGAGCGGCATCACCGGCAGTGGCGTGAAGATCGGCGCCCTCGACTCGGGTTTCGACCCCAACCATCCTGAAGCCTCAAAAGACCGCTATCACGCGGTCACCGCCAGCGGCACCTATGTCGATGGTAGCCCCTTCACGACCACCGGCGCGCTCAACCCAAACAATGACTCCCACGGCACCCACGTGACCGGCACCATGGGCGCGGCCCGCGATGGCGTGGGCATGCACGGCGTGGCGTACAACGCGCAGATCTACGTCGGCAACACCAACGCCAGCGACAGCTTCCTGTTCGGCCCCACGCCAGACCCCAAGTACTTCAAGGCGGTGTACAGCGCGCTGGTGGATTCCGGCGTGCGCGCGATCAATAACAGTTGGGGCAGCCAACCCAAGGATGTCAGCTACCAGACCCTTGGCGACCTGCACGCTGCCTATGCCCAGCACTACAACCAGAACACCTGGCTGGATGCCGCTGCGGAGGTGGCCAAGGCCGGGGTGATCAACGTGTTCAGTGCTGGCAACAGCGGCTACGCCAACGCCAGCGTGCGTTCGGCCTTGCCTTATTTCCAGCCGGAGCTGGAAGGCCACTGGCTGGCGGTATCGGGCCTGGACAAGGCGAACAACCAGAAATACAACCAGTGCGGCATCGCCAAGTACTGGTGCATTTCCACCCCCGGGGCGTTGATCAACAGCACCATTCCCGATGGCGGTTATGGGGTGAAATCCGGCACCTCGATGTCGGCGCCCCATGCCACCGGCGCACTGGCGCTGGTGATGGAACGCTATCCATACCTGAACAACGAACAGGCCTTGCAGGTGCTGTTGACCACGGCCACCCAGCTCAATGGCGCGGTCACCGATGCACCGACCACTCAGGTCGGCTGGGGCGTGCCGGACCTTGGCCGAGCAATGCACGGGCCCGGGCAATTGCTCGGGCCGATGAATGTCACGTTGGCGGCCGGGCAGGGCGATGTGTGGAGCAATGCGATCTCCGACAAGGCGCTGATCCAGCGCCAGGCCGAAGACAGCGCCGAAACCCTGGCCTGGCAGCAAACCCTGCGCGATAAGGGCTGGGAGAACGGCGTGGGCGCCGGCGCGAGTCAGCAGGACCAGACGGACTATGCCGTTGGCACTGCCCGTGCGGCAGCCGCGGCCCAGCGTATCTACGAAGGCAGCCTGACCAAATCCGGTGCGGGCAGCCTGATCCTGGCGGGCGACAACACCTACCGTGGCCCGACCACCGTGAATGGCGGCCGGTTGGCGGTGAATGGCTCGCTGACGTCCGCGGTGACGGTCAATGACAGCGGCACGTTGGGCGGCTCCGGTCGCATCGCGGCGTTACAGGTCAATAGCGGCGGCACCGTGGCGCCGGGCAATTCCGTGGGCACCTTGCAGGTGGCCGGGGATGTAAACCTCGCCGCCGGCTCGACCTATGCGGTCGAACTCACCCCCACCACCAGCGACCGGATTGTCGCCACGGGCAAGGCAATCCTCGGCGGCGGCACCGTGACCCTGGCCCTGGAAAACAGCCCGACCCTGCTCAGCCTGCAACAGGCGGAAAGCCTGGTGGGGCGCCAGTACAACATCCTCCAGGCGGCTGGCGGGATCCAGGGCCAGTTCGGTGCCGTGTTGCCCAACTACCTGTTCCTCGGCGGTACCCTCGACTATGCCGCCAACGGTGTGCAACTGGGCATTGCCCGCAGTGATGCGAGTTTCGCCAGTGTCGGTGCCACTCGTAACCAGCGTTCGGTGGCGGCGGCCGCCGAGCAGTTGGGCGCCGGTAATCCGGTGTACGAAAGCATCCTGCGGTCAGACTCGGCAGCCACGGCGCAGTCGGGTTTCCAGCAGCTGTCGGGAGAAATCTACCCGGCCATCGGCACAATGCTGATCAATGACAGCCGCCAGGTACGCGATGCCGTTAGCGAGCGCCTGCGCCATACGCCGGTTACCGGTGAGAGCAACGTGTGGGTCAAGGCGCTCGGCAGTTGGGGCAAGACCGACAGCCGCAGCGACACGGCAGGCTACACCAGCTCACTGGGCGGCATGCTGGCCGGTGTCGACGGCGCGCTGGACGAGCAGACCCGTGTCGGTCTCGTGGCCGGTTACAGCGACAGCTCGCTGAACATGGGCAGCGGCACGCATTCATCGGCGTCCATCGACAGCTACCACCTCGGCGCCTACGCCGGGCATGAGCTGGGCAATTGGCGCTTGAGCGTCGGCGGTGCCTACAGCTGGCATCGCGGCGACGTGAAACGCGACTTGCAGTACGGCGAAGTCAGCGGCAAGCAGAAGACCAAGCTGGATGCGCGCAGCGCCCAGGTATTTACCGAAGCGGCCTACCGTTTGAACGTGTCCTCGGTGGCGCTGGAGCCGTTCGCCAACCTGGCTTACGTGCATCTGGACAACGAGCGCTTTCACGAGAAGGGCGACGCCGCCGCGCTGGAGCGTGGCAGTGACAGCCGCGATGCGGTGCTGAGCACCCTGGGCCTGCGGGCGGCAAAAACCTTCCCCCTCAATGACCGCCAGCAACTGGACGTTTCCGGCTCGCTGGGCTGGCAGCACAGCCTGAGTGCCGTTGAATCCGAAGAGCACCTGGCGTTTGTCGCCGGAGGGCCGTCGTTTGCGGTGCAAAGCTCGCCGTTGATGCGCGACGCGGCATTGGTGGGCGTGCAGGCGAGCCTGGCGTTGAGCAAAAGCACACGGGTCAACCTCGACTACACCGGCCAATTGGCTGGCCGGGAAAAAATCCAGGGTGTGGGGTTGAGCCTGAACTGGCAGTTCTGAGCAAGATCCTGAGGTCGAAAGAGGTCAACTGTGGGAGCGGGCTTGCTCGCGAATGCGGTGTGTCAATCGACGCACCTGTAGCTGAGCCACCGCATTCGCGAGCAAGCCCGCTCCCACATTGGGTCGGCGACGCTTGGGAGAAACGTGATTTATACAAGTGCAATAAAAACTAAGGAAGGTCACCGTGAAAAAAACAAAACGAGGGTTTCAATCCGCCATCCCAACAGGCCCGGGCTACCCGCTCAAGGCCCTGGGCTGCGTGCCATACGGCGCGTTGCTGTGTTGCCTGGCCAGCCTGGGTACCGCCCAGGCCGCACCCTACGTGGAAACCGGAAAACTGGGAGATGCTGCCAGCTGGCGCAGCAATGAATTCAAGGCCGATTGGGGCCTGGGCGCCGTGCATGCAGACGCCGCCTACGCCGCCGGCTACACCGGCAAGGGCGTGAAGCTGGGGATCTTCGACCAGCCGGTGTATGCCCAGCATCCGGAATTCGCCAGCCCCGGCAAAGTGGTCACGCTCGTGACCGAAGGCATTCGCCAATACACCGACCCGTATATCCCGGTGAAAGCCGGGGACGCGTTTCGCTACGACGGCACGCCTTCCCTGGGTTCCAACGGCAAGCTCGGCAATCACGGCACGCACGTAGGCGGGATCGCTGCGGGTAACCGCGACGGCGGGCCAATGCACGGCGTGGCGTTCGATGCGCAGATCATCAGCGCCGAAAACGGTGACCCGGGCCCCGAAGACGGGATCATCCTGGGCAACGACGGTGCGGTCTACAAAGCCGGTTGGGACGCGCTGGTGGCCAGCGGCGCGCGCATTATCAACAACAGCTGGGGCATCGGCATCGGTGACCAGTACGCCAAGGGTGGACGTGACCCGGCATTCCCCAACTTCACGGTCAATGAAGCCCAGGCCCAGTTCAATAACATTCGGCCGATCCTTGGGACGATCGCAGGTGGCGCTTATCAGGGCGCCATTGATGCGGCCCGCAGCGGCGTGCTGACGATCTTTGCCGCCGGAAACGATTACAACCGCAACAACCCGGATGCGATCTCGGGCCTGGCGTACTTCGTGCCGGAGATTGCACCCAACTGGCTGTCGGTGGCGGCCTTGCAACAGAATCCCGACACCGCCAGTTCCGATCCTTACGTGATCAGTACGTTTTCCTCGCGCTGCGGGTATGCCGCCAGCTTCTGCGTCGCGGCCCCCGGCACCAAGATCTACAGTTCGGTGATCAACGGCACCTCCCTGGAAAACCTGACCACCGACTACGCCAATTTCAACGGCACCTCCATGGCCGCGCCGCATGTGGCCGGCAGTGCAGCGGTGTTGATGGAGCGCTTCCCGTACATGAGCGGCGACCAGATCTCCACGCTGCTGAAAACCACCGCGACCGACCTCGGCGCACCGGGCATCGACTCGCTGTACGGTTGGGGCATGATCAACCTGGGCAAGGCCATCAACGGCCCGGGGATGTTTGTGACGGCTGAGGATATCCCGGCGGAGTTTCGTATCGACGGCGCCTACGGCTCCGGCCAGTTTGTCGCGGACCTGCCAGGGATTGGCGCCGTGGTGGATGCCGGCAAACCGACCCAGCGCACGTGCACCGATGTGCATTGCGGGCTGGATGTGTGGAGCAACGATATCTCGGGGCATGGCGGCCTGACCAAGCAGGGCATTGGCGCGCTGGTACTGACCGGCACCAACACCTACAGCGGCCCGACCCTGGTCAACCAAGGGTTGCTGGCGATCAATGGCTCGATCACCTCCGACGTTACCGTCAGCAGCAGCGGCGTAGTGGGCGGTTCCGGGCGCATTGGTTCGCTGACAGCGAACAGCGGCGGTACCGTGGCGCCGGGCAACTCCATCGGCACCCTGAACGTGGCCGGGGATGTGAACTTCGCGGCGGGCTCTACCTATGCGGTGGAGTTGTCGGCCACCAACAGTGATCGCATCGTCGCCGGTGGCAAGGCCACCCTCAGCGGCGGCACGGTGACCCTGGCCCTGGAAAACAGCCCGACGCTGCTGACCCAGACCCAGGCCGAAAGCCTGATCGGTCGCCAGTACAACATCCTGCAGGCTGCAGGCGGGATTACCGGCAGCTTCGGTTCGGTGCTGCCCAACTATCTGTTTATCGGCGGTACCCTGAACTACGCCGCCAACGGCGTGCAGCTGGATGTGGGGCGCAATGCCAACACCTTTGCCAGTGTGGCCGCCACCCCGAACCAACGTTCGGTGGCCGCTGCTGCCGAGCAGTTGGGCGCGGGCAACGCCGTGTACGAAAGCCTGTTGCTGGCGCCGAATGCGGCCTCGGCCCAGGGTGCATTCCAGCAGCTGTCCGGGGAGATCTACCCGGCGCTGGAAACCGCGTTGGTGAATGACAACCGCTACCTGCGCGAAGCCGTGGGCGAGCGTTTGCAGCAAGGGGCAATGGGCGCATCGAGCCAGACCGTCGACAGCCGTGGCAACGTCTGGGTCAAGGCGTTGGGCGCCTGGGGCAAGACCGACAGCGGCAGCGATACGGCGGGCTACACCACCTCCATCGGCGGCATGCTGGCGGGTGTGGACGGCGCGTTGGATGAAGACACCCGTGTAGGCCTGGTGGCAGGGTACAGCGACACGTCGCTGAACATGGGCAGCGACACCCATTCACGGGCGTCGGTAGATAGCTATCACTTGGGCGCATACGCCGGGCATGAAATCGGTGCCTTGCGCTTGAGCGGTGGTGCGACCTACAGCTGGCACCGCGCCGATGTGAAGCGCGAGCTGCAATACGGTGAAGTCGCCGGCAAGCAGAAAGCCAAGGTGGATGCCCGCAGTACCCAGGTGTTTACCGAAGCGGCGTATCGCCTGAACCTGCAACCCCTGGCCCTGGAACCGTTCGCCAACCTGGCGTACGTGCATCTGGATGCCGATGGGTTTACCGAGAAGGGTGATGCGGCGGCCTTGAAGGGCCGGGATGACAGCCGCGATGTGGTGTTGAGTACCCTGGGTGCTCGAGCGCTGAAAACCTTGAATATCAATGACCATCAGCAACTGGAGCTTTCCGGCACCCTGGGTTGGCAGCACAACCTGAGCAGCGTCGATTCCGAGCGGCACCTGGCGTTTGCCTCGGGCGGCCCTTCGTTCACTGTGGAGAGTTCGTCGATGGTGCGTGATGCGGCATTGGTGGGGGCGCGGGTCAGTCTGGCGTTGAGCAAGGAGGCGAAGGTGAATCTGGATTACAACGGCCTGCTGGCCAGCAAGGAGAAAGTCCATGGGGTGGGTTTGAGCCTGGACTGGGCTTTCTAAACACTGCGGTTCGAAATGTGGGAGCGGGCTTGCTCGCGAAAGCGGTGGATCAGTCAACCCATCCACCGACTGGCACACCGCCTTCGCGAGCAAGCCCGCTCCCACATTGATCCGGTTCCAATCGTCCATTTGTGCAGATTCGGCTTTCTCGACAATTCCAACAAAAGAGAGGCAATACCATGGGTGTTTTCGACTATAAGAACCTCGGCACCGAGGGCTCCAAAGCGTTGTTCGCCGATGCCATGGCGATCACGCTGTACTCCTATCACAATCTGGACAACGGCTTTGCCGTGGGTTACCAGCACAACGGTTTTGGCCTGGGGCTGCCCGCCACTCTGGTGGGCGCGCTGCTGGGCAGCACCGATTCACAGGGGGTTATTCCAGGGATTCCCTGGAACCCCGACTCGGAAAAAGCCGCCCTCGAGGCGGTCAACAAGGCCGGCTGGACGCCCATCAGCGCCAGTACCCTGGGCTACGGCGGCAAGGTGGACGCCCGGGGCACGTTCTTCGGTGAAAAGCCCGGCTACACCACCGCGCAGGTGGAAGTGCTGGGCAAGTACGATGGCGACGGCAAGCTGCTGGAAATCGGCATTGGTTTTCGCGGGACTTCGGGGCCTCGGGAAACCTTGATCAGCGACTCCATCGGCGATTTGGTCAGTGACCTGCTGGCGGCGCTGGGGCCCAAGGACTACGCGAAAAACTACGCCGGCGAAGCCTTTGGCACCTTGCTCAAGGATGTCGCGGCGTATGCCGGCAGTCATGGCCTGACGGGCAAGGACGTGGTGGTCAGCGGTCATAGCCTGGGTGGCCTGGCGGTCAACAGTATGGCCGATCTGAGCGGCAATAAATGGTCGGGGTTCTACAAGGACTCCAACTATGTGGCTTATGCCTCGCCAACCCAGAGTGCCGGCGACAAGGTGCTGAACATCGGTTATGAAAACGACCCGGTGTTTCGCGCGCTGGACGGATCGTCGTTCAACTTCTCCTCACTGGGCGTGCACGACAAGCCCCATGAGTCGACCACGGACAATATCGTCAGCTTCAACGATCACTACGCGTCGACGCTGTGGAATGTCCTGCCGTTTTCCATCGTCAATGTTCCCACCTGGCTTTCTCATTTGCCCACCGGGTATGGGGATGGCATGACGCGGGTCCTGGACTCGCAGTTCTACGACCTGACCAGCCGGGACTCGACGATTATCGTGGCCAACCTGTCGGACCCGGCCCGGGCCAATACCTGGGTGCAGGACCTCAACCGCAATGCCGAGCCGCACAAGGGCAACACGTTCATCATCGGCAGTGATGGCGATGACTTGATCCAGGGTGGCAAGGGTGTGGATTTCATCGAGGGCGGCAAGGGCAATGACACGATCCGCGACAACAGCGGGCATAACACCTTTCTGTTCGGCGGGCAGTTTGGGCAGGACCGGGTAATTGGTTATCAGCCGACCGACAAGCTGGTGTTCCGGGACGTGGAGGGCAGTGCGGACTGGCGTGACCACGCCAAGGTGGTGGGGGGCGATACCGTGCTGAGTTTTGGCGCGGACTCGGTGACGCTGGTTGGCGTTGGGCTCGCCGGGGTTTGGGGGGATGGGGTTTCCATCGGCTAAGTAGCGCCACGGATTGATCGTTCCCACGCTCTGCGTGGGAACGCCGCCCCGGACGCTCTGCGTCCAACTGCCAACCCACGGTTCATGTCTTGCGCAGTGGTGACGCGGAGCGTCACGGGATGCATTCCCACGTAGAACGTGGGAACGATCATTGCAAAGAAACGATCATGGCAAAGAAAAGTGGGAGCCGACGGGCTCCCACTTTTTATTTCTCCTTCATCACGGTCGCGACGTCATCGGCCTTGACGCGAATATGCTTGCCGGCGATATCGGTGAATTCGTAGAAGCCATCGGCGGTTTTCGCGTTGGGCACGTCCTTGGTCAGGTATTGAGTGCCGTTCTGCAACGTCACTACCGTCTGCGTGGAGCAACCGGCCAATACCAGCAACGTGAACATACCCACCGCCAGACCCAAATTCTTCATGCTCATAACCCTTACCCTGATCCTTCGAAAACCCCGCACCTGAGCGGTCGGGGGAGACTCATTTAATGTGGCTGACAGCCATCTGATCATTATTACGCAAAAAGTTGCGTGTGCCTTTGATCTATTACTGATTGCAACAGTCGGTCAGGGACGGCACTCTGTATGCATAAACAGTGGTTGATCCAGTGCCTGACATGTCCAATCCCCTAGAAGATCCGCTCTATTACCTGCATAACTTCCGCCAAGTGCTCGCCTGGCTGGGGCAGCGTTATGCCGATTTGCTGGCCCCGGACGAAGAGCATTTCATTCAGCAATTTGACAGCTTGCCGCAGGCTTCCCAGGCGTTACTGGTACGCATGGTGATGCGCAAGGGCGCGCATTTCCGGGCGGGCAAGCTCAACTATGTCGAGATCGGCGCGGTGCACGAGGCGGTTGTGCCTTTGCTGGAACAGGGTTGGGTGACGGATCAATGCCTGTTGTCGTTCGGCGAGTTGTTCGGCCTGTTGCAGAAAGCGGAAATCCTGGCGGCGTTCAAACCCTGGATCGAGCAACCCAAGGCCAGGAAGGCGGACTGGCTGGAAACGCTGTCAACGCAGTTTTGTGAACTGCGTCACTTCCAGCACTGGTGCCCGGACCTGGCCGATCAGCTTTACAGCCTCACCGTGATGGAACTGTGCGACCGCCTGCGCCTGATGTTCTTCGGTAATCTCTATCAGGACTGGTCGGAATTTGTGCTGGCGGACCTGGGCATCTTTATCTACGAGAAAGTCGAATTCTGCGCCGAATCCCGCGGTTTGCGCAGCCGTGACGATGTGCACGGCTTCCTGTTCCTGCATCAGTGCCAGCAGGCCTTTGAAGCGGGCGAGGCACTCGATGGCGTGCTGGAACAAATCGCTACCTTGCACACCGACAACCCCTGGCTGGAGAAACGTCGGGCCAAGCTGTTGTTCCAGGTGGGCCAGTATTGTGAGCGCAGCGCCGAGTTGGCCCTGGCGGAAGCTATCTACCGGGGCTGCACCTATCCCGGCGCACGGGCGCGGCTGATCCGGGTGCTGGAGCGCCAGGAGGATTTTGCCCAGGCGATGGGGCTGGCCCGTGAGGCGCAACAGGCCCCGGAAAGCGCTGCCGAACAGCAGCACTTGCTGCGCGTGATACCCAGGCTGCGACGCAAGCTCGGCGAGCCGGCGCTGCCCAGGGCAAAACCCCGCGAGATCGTGCGCCTGGACCTCGAACTGCCGGCCCCGGAACCGATGATGTCGGTGGAGTATTGCGTACAGGCGCACCTCAGCGACCATGGTGCACCCGTGCATTACGTCGAGAACAGCCTGATCAATTCGCTGTTTGGCCTGCTGTGCTGGCCGGCGATTTTCGCGCCGTTGCCGGGGTCGTTTTTCCACCCGTTCCAGCGCGGGCCGGTAGACCTGCACAGCGAGGATTTTCATCTGCGGCGCGCCGAGCTGTTCGCCGAGTGCCTGGGCCAACTGGACGATGGGCGCTACAAGCACACCATTCGCCAGCGTTATGTAGACAAATGGGGCATCCAGTCACCCTTCGTGTTCTGGAACGTGCTCAGCGAAGAACTGCTCGACCAGGCCCTCGACTGCCTGCCAGCGGCGCACCTGCGCCACTGGTTCGAACGCCTGCTGCTGGATATCCGCGCCAACCGCGCCGGCATGCCCGACCTGATCCAGTTCTGGCCCGAAGAAAAAACCTACCGCATGATCGAAGTCAAAGGCCCCGGTGATCGCCTGCAGGACAACCAGTTGCGCTGGCTAGAGTTCTGCGGCGAACACCAGATGCCCGTCACTGTGTGTTATGTGCGCTGGGCGGGGCAGGCCGCTTGAGCTACAGCGTTGCGGTGCGTGCGTTATGTGAATTCACCGCCAAGGTCGGCGACCTCGACCTGCGTTTTACCCCGTCTCCCAGTGCCCAGGAAGGGATTGTCGGCCACCGCACCGTGGCCTCGCGGCGCAGCGCCCATTACCAGAATGAAGTCGCGCTGGAGGGCGAATACCAGCAGTTGAAAGTCCGGGGCAGGGCGGATGGCTACGACCCGGACCGCAACCAGCTGGAAGAGGTGAAAACCTATCGCGGCGACCTGGACAAACAACCGGCCAACCACCGGCAACTGCACTGGGCCCAGGTCAAGGTCTACGGCTGGTTGATGTGCCAGAAGCTCGGGTTGTCGGAGATTGTCCTGGCGCTGGTGTACTTCGACATTGTTGGCGAGCATGAGACGCTGCTCAGCCAACGGTTTCAGGCTGATGACCTGCAGGCATTCTTCGTGCAGCAATGCGCCCTGTTCCTCGGCTGGGCCGAACAGGAAATGCACCAGCGCGAAGCCCGCAATGCCGCAGCGGTTGCCCTGGGCTTTCCCCATGCGGCGTTTCGCCCAGGCCAGCGCGCCCTGGCGGAAACGGTCTACAAGGCGGTCAGCACCGGCCGCTGCCTGATGGCCCAGGCGCCTACCGGAATTGGCAAGACCGTCGGCACGATTTTCCCGATGCTCAAGGCCATGGCGCCGCAACAGCTGGACAAGGTGTTCTTCCTGACCGCCAAGACCCCGGGCCGCAAACTCGCGCTGGATGCGGCGCAGGTGCTGTATGACAGCAGTCCCGATCTGCCATTGCGGGTGCTGGAGCTGGTGGCGCGGGACAAGGCCTGCGAACACCTGGACAAAGCCTGCCACGGCGACTCCTGCCCACTGGCGAAGGGTTTTTATGACCGCTTGCCGGCGGCCCGCGAAGCCGCTTCCCGCGTGCGCCTGCTGGACCAGCGCAACCTGCGGGAAGTCGCCTTGGCCCATGACGTCTGCCCCTATTACCTGAGCCAGGAAATGGCACGCTGGGCCGACGTGGTGGTCGCCGACTACAACTATTACTTCGACTTCGGCGCCATGCTGTTCGGCCTGGCCCAGCTCAACCAGTGGCGCGTCGCGGTGCTGGTGGACGAAGCCCACAACCTGGTGGAGCGTGGCCGCTCGATGTACAGCGCGGCCCTCGACCAGTACACGCTCAAGACCCTGCGCGAGATCGCACCCGAGCCGCTGAAAAAGCCGCTCCAGCGCCTGAACCGTGAGTGGAATGCCCTGCACAAGGAGCAAGTGGCACCTTATCAGGCCTACGCCCAGAAACCCGACAAACTGCTGCAGGCGCTGAGCCTGTGCACCAGCGCCATGGGTGAATATTTCAACGACCATCCCGAAGCACTCAATGGCGAACTGCAAGCCTTCTACTTCGAGGCCTTGCAGTTTGCCAAGGTCGCCGAGCTGTTCAACGAACACTTCATTTTCGACATCAGCAAACGCGAACTCAGCGGCAAGCGCAGTTCATCAAACCTGTGCCTGCGCAACGTGGTGCCCGCCGAATTCATTCGGCCCCGGCTGACAGCGGCCCGCAGCAGCGTGCTGTTTTCCGCAACCCTGAGCCCACGGCACTACTACGCGGACTTGCTGGGGATGCCGCCTGACACCGCCTGGGTGGATGTGGAATCGCCGTTCAAGGCCGAGCAGCTGCGGGTGCATATCGTCGACCGGATCTCCACCCGGTTTGTGCATCGCCAGGCGTCCCTGGAGCCCATCGTCGAGCTGATTGCAGCGCAGTTTGCCCAGGCGCCGGGCAACTACCTGGCATTTTTCAGCAGTTTTGATTATCTGCAGCAAGTGGCGCATTTGCTTGCCGAGCGGCACCCGCGCATCCCGCTGTGGCAGCAGTCACGGGGCATGGCCGAGGCTGAACGCCAGGCATTTCTCGACCAGTTCACCCAGCACAGCCAGGGCATCGGGTTTGCCGTGCTTGGCGGCGCATTCGGCGAAGGCATCGACCTGCCGGGCACCCGGCTGATCGGCGCGTTTATCGCCACCCTGGGCCTGGCGCAACTCAACCCGGTGAACGAGCAGCTCAAGCTGCGGATGGGCGCGATTTTCGGCGCCGGTTATGACTACACCTACCTTTATCCGGGCATCCAGAAGGTGGTGCAAGCCGCGGGCCGGGTGATCCGCAGCCAGCAGGACCGAGGGGTGGTAATGCTGATTGATGACCGGTTTGGCGAAGCGCGAGTGCGGCAGTTATTGCCGCGCTGGTGGTCGATCACTGCGGCGGATACACCGCATCCCGCAACTGGTGGGTGAACTGGCCGGACATGCCTTCGTAAGCCGTATTGGTCAGTGCCACCACCGTAAGCTTCTGCTGCGGGTCGACAAACCAGCTGTGACCGTAGGCGCCGCCCCATTCAAAGGTGCCCCGGGATTGCGGTGTGCCTGTCAACGCCGGGTCATCCAGCACCGCCCAGCCATAACCGAACCCCCAGCCCGGGTCCTGGGTTTGCGCCTTGGCGCCGACCGAATCGGTGACCATCAACTGCACGCTGTGTGCCGACAGGATCGGAGCGCCGCCCCGGCGAATGGTTTCCAGGAACCGCGCAATATCACCTGCCGTCCCGGCCATGCCTGCGCCGCCGGAAGGGTAGGCCTGGGGATCGAGAATCCGCCGCACATCAAACAGCGCGGTGCTGTTGCCCGAGGTGATCGTGGCCTTGTCGACCATGCGCAACGGCTGTGGCGAGCCATCCTGATAGGCGGCGGACAGGCGTTTTATATCCGTCACGGAAAACCCGGTATCGCTTAGCCCCAGTGGTTCGGTCACCGAGTCGCGGAGCAATGCCGGCAGGCTCTGGCCGGACGCCTTTTCCAGCACCGCACCCAGCACATCGGTGGCCATCGAATACTGCCAGCGGGTACCCGGCGGGTAACTCAAGGGCACGCTGGCGATGCGCTTCAGGTTCTCGGCAAAGCTGATTTCCGGCTCGCCCAAACCATCGGAAACCCCGGCGGTGCGGTAGGGTCCGTGCGGGCTTTCCAGAAATCCATAGCTCAGGCCGGCTGTGTGGTTAAGCAACTGGCTGACGGTGATCACCGGGATGGTGCCATCCGCCAGCTTGGGATTGAAGTCGGGCAGCCAGCGGCTGACTGGATCGTCCAGGCCCAAGCGACCTTGTTCCACCAGGTGCATCGCGGCGGCGGATACCAGCGGTTTGGTCACCGATGCCAGGCGAAAGATCGTGTCCTCTGTCATCGGGCGCCCGTCTTCGCGGTCCGCCAAGCCGGCAGCACGGTGATAAACCAGCTGCCCGTCCCGCAGCACCAGCACCACGGTGCCCACCAGGCGATTGTCGGCAATGGCGCTGTCGACCACCGCATCCACGCGCTTGGCGAGCAGTGGGTCTTGGCTGTCGGCGCAGGCGAGGGTGGCGCAAAGGGAGGCGACAAGGGGCACGAGGTATCTGGCAGGAGGCTGCATGGTTCAGGTCGCTCATTGGCAGTGCATGACTGCCAAATATGAACGCTGGGGTCCCGGACTACAACGTGACATTGCACAACTGCTGACTCACTGCCCATAAGCGTTCGGCCTGCTCCGGGTCGACAGCCCAGGGCCATACGCCGTTACGGCTGGTGTCATCCTGCGACGAAGCGGCCACATCGCAATCTTCGCAGTAGAGTCCGCCCATGCCCTCCAGTTGCGGGCTGACAGCGCACCACACCGAGGTCGCGGCGCCTTGCTCGGGGCTCTTGTAGTGACTGGCGCGGCGGATATTGCCGTGCTCATCCAGTGCACCGACGAATGCCAGGTCGTCCTTGTCCAGGTAGCGGATCAGGTCGGTGAGGATTTCCCCCGGGTGCACGGAAAATGCGCGCACACCCTCCGCTTTACCTCGTCGGTCCAGTGCTACCGCGAACAGTGCGTTGGCGGTTTTTGATTGGCCGTAGGCGAGCCACTTGTCATAGGGGCGGTGTTCAAATTGCGGGTCATCGAAATGCACAGGGCTGAGACGATGGCCGAGGGATGATACCGAAACCACTCGTGCGCCATTAGCCTCACGCAGCGCCGGCCACAACCGCGCGGTTAGCTGGAAGTGGCCCAGGTGGTTGGTGGCGAACTGCGCTTCGAAACCTCGCGTATCCCGTTGCAGTGGTGTGGCCATGATTCCGGCGCTATTGATCAGAAGGTTCAATGCCCGGTCGCTGGCGAGGAAGTTTTCGGCAAAACGGTCGATGGAAATCGGGTCGAGTAAATCCAGGCTGGCGTGTTCAACACCGATGATGCCCGAGAGGTTGCGTTCGGCCTTTTCAGGATCCCGCGCGGGAACGATCACCTGCGCACCCGCGTCGACCAACACGCGAACCGTTTCCAGGCCAATGCCGGAGTAGCCACCGGTGACAATCACCGTCTTGCCTCGCAAATCGCTGCCCGCCAAGGCTTGCTGGGCGGTAGTGCCGGCATCGAAGCCGCTGCCAATTGGGGTTTGTTTGTCAGCCATGAAAGATCTCCTTATGGGAGGCCTAGAGTCTCTCGCTGGAGCCCGGACGCGGAATGCCCTAGAGTCCGTGTTTCTGTCGCGATCGTCCGGAGCTTTTATGGATACCCTTTCCGATGTGCTGGCACTGTTAAAAAGCCATCGCTCGACCTTCGCCGGCTTGAAGGCTGGCGGCAACTGGGCCATTGACTTTGCGGCGCCGGATGGCATCAAGTTCAACGCGGTGGTGGAGGGTAGTTGCTGGCTGGAAGTGGAAGGGCTGGCAGTACCGATACGCTTGTATGAGGGAGATTGTTTCCTGTTGACCCAGGCACGCCCGTGGAGGCTGTCCAGCAATCTGTGCCCTGAAGGACTCGATGCACGTGAGGTGTATGCCGATGCGGTGGGAGGCATCGCCACGGTGGGTGCCACGGTGGATCTGTTCTTGATCGGCGGACGATTTATCTACGGGGACGACGCCCGACTGTTGCTGGATAGCCTGCCGCCGGTGTTGCGGGTGAGTGCCAACTCCGAACAGGCCGCCGTGTTGCGTTGGTGCCTGGATCGCCTGGCCCGGGAATACGCCAGCCCGTTGCAGGGAGCGGCGCTGATGACCGAGCATTTGGCGCAAATGATGCTGGTGCAAATCCTGCGGCTCTATCAATCTTCCATGGGCACCCATACCACAGGCTGGCTGGGAGCCTTGACGGATCCAAGGCTGGCCCCGGTGCTGCGGGAAATTCACGCAGCGCCCGCCCGGCGCTGGACATTGAGTGAAATGGCCGGCGTGGCGAGTCAATCCCGCTCCACCTTCGCCTTGCACTTCAAGCAACGGGTAGGGCTGGCACCGCAGGAATACCTGACCCGCTGGCGTATGCACCTGGCGGTACAGGCCTTGAAAGCCAGCGACAACAGCGTGTCCACGATCGGCCAGTCCCTGGGTTATCAGTCAGACAGCGCTTTCAGCAATGCTTTCAAGCGCGTGATGGCTTGTTCTCCCCGGGAATACCGCGAGCGAACCCCACACAAGGAACCCAGTGATGAGCGAAATCCAGCAGCAGAAGGTCAAGGTCAACGGCATTGAGTTGAACGTGCACATCGCCGGCCCCGAGAGCGGCCCGCCGGTGTGGTTGCTGCATGGGTTTCCCGAGTGCTGGCACTCCTGGCGCGAGCAGATTCCGGCGCTGGTGGCCCAGGGTTATCGGGTGTTTGTCCCGGAAATGCGCGGCTATGGACAATCCAGCGCGCCGCCGGAAGTGGCCGACTATGACCTGCTGACCCTGTGCGCCGATATCCAGGGCGCCATGGACCTGTTCGGGCATCGCCGGGTCGTCATGATTGGCCATGACTGGGGCGCCGTGGTGGCCTGGCACCTGGCGTTGCTCGAGCCAGAGCGCGTCAGCCAGCTGGTGACGATGTCGGTACCGTTCGCCGGACGCTCCCGCAGGCCGGTGATCGAGATCATGCGCGAGCTGTACGCCGATCGCTTCAATTACATCCTGTACTTCCAGGCCCCGGGCGTGGCTGAAAAGGAACTGGATGCCGATATCGAGCGGACATTACGGCTGTTCATGCAGGACCAGGACGTTTTCCTGCAGAAGAAACCCGCCAGCGCGAAGCTGCTGGAAGGTGTGCCGCTGCCCGGTACGCTCCCGGCCTGGTGCAGCCAGCAGGACCTCGACGTGTATGTTCAGACCTTCGCCAATGACGGCTTTCGCGGCCCGTTGAACTGGTACCGCAACTTCGAACGCAACTGGCAGCGCACCGAGTTCCTCGCCGGCAGGCAGGTGCTGCAACCGACGCTGTTCCTGATCGGCGACCGCGACCCGGTCGGCGTGTTCGAAGCCCACACCCTCAAGCGCATGCCCGACGTCGTGCCGAACCTGCAACAAAGCGTCCTGGCCAACTGCGGCCACTGGATTCAGAACGAGCAGGGGCCCAAGGTCAACGAACTGCTGCTCGGGTTTCTAGGGCGAACGTGAACGTCGCGCCGCGTCCTGGCACATCGATCAGGCGGATTTCCTGACCGTGCAGTTGCAGGATCCGGTGCACGATGCGCAAGCCCAGGCCGCCATCGCGTCGAGCCCCACCAATGGTGAAGGCGCGCAGGAACAGACCTTCGCGCAGATCCGCCGAAATCCCGGGGCCGCTGTCGCTCACCGTGACTTCAACAAAACCGGACTTGGGGGCCAGGGTCACTTCAACTTCGCCATTGGGCGGTGTATGGCGCAGGGCGTTATCCAGCAGGTTGGTGAGTACCCGTTCGATCAGGCCCAGGTCGGCCAATACGGTTGGCACCACCGGCGGCAGGCTGGCGGTGAGGGTGATCGCCCGGGCTTCCGCGGTCAGTTCGAACTTCTGGAAAATGTCCTGCACCAGGTCGGGTATTGAAAAGCCTTCGATGACCGGCTGCACAAACCCGTGTTCCAGGCGTACCAGTTCCAGCAGCGACTGGGCCAGCCCGCCGACCTTGCGGCTCTGGTCGAGGGCGATGCCCAGGTAACGCCGGCGTTCCTGCGGGGTCAGGCTGGCGTCTTTCAGGGACAGGGTTTCCAGGTAGCCATGCAAGGAGGCCAGCGGTGTGCGCAGGTCATGGGAAATATTCGCGACCATCTCCCGGCGTTCCTGCTCTTGATGGGTGATGGCGCGCCACTGTTCACCCAGGCGGTTCTCCATCTGCACGAATGCGTGGTCGAGCACGGTGATTTCATCCTGGCTGGCAACCTCGGGCGCCACGGCCTGCGGGACTTTCGGTGCGCCGTTGATGTCGAACTGGCCGACCTTCTCGGTCAGTTGCCGCAAGGGCCGGGTGATCCAGGCGAACGCGGTCAAACCCGCGAGCAAGCACAACAATGCCACCAGGGCGATGGACCACAGGGCGATGTTCAGTGCCATGCCGGTGGCATCCCGGGCGTCGAACACATCATGGGCTTCGCCCAGCAGCACCACATACAGGTAGCCGGCCTGCTGGCCGTTGACCCGCAGTGGCGCGGCGCTGAACACCTTGAGGCCGTCGACGCTGCGCGGATCGTCGCCGAGGATCGGCAGCATCGCGCCGCTGAGGAAACGGCGCACCGGTTCCAGGTTGACCTGGTCGCGGCGCAGATGGCCGCTGGGCGCAGCGTTGCCGACCACGCGCCCGTTAATGTCCAGCAGGTACACCTCGACACTCGGGTTTACCAGCATCAACTGGCTGAACAGGTTGCGCACCGCGTCCGGCTTGAGACCGTCGGCGTCCATCAACTGCGTATCCCGGGCGATGTGCGCGGCGAGGTCGCGGGACAGGCCTTGCACCACTTCCAGTTCATGCATGTGGTTGGAGCGCACTTGCAGCCAGGCCGACGTGCCGCTGCAAATCAGCAGCAACAGCGCGAACACCAGGGACAGGCGCTGGGTAAGGGTCAGCCTCATGCCGATTGCTCGGCAAACTTGTAGCCACGGCCCCACACCGTGAGGATGCGCGCCGGGTTGGCCGGATCGGCCTCGACCTTGGCCCGCAGGCGGTTGATATGGGTATTGACGGTGTGTTCGTAACCTTCGTGGCTGTAGCCCCACACGGCGTTGAGCAGGTCCATGCGCGAGAATACCTTGCCCGGTTGGCGGGCGAAAAAGTACAGCAGGTCGAATTCCCGGGGCGTGAGGTCCAGCCGCTGGCCTTGCAGGGTGGCGTCACGGGTCAGCGGGTTGATGAACAACTGGCCGAGGTCGAGGCTGCCGGCGTCCATCTTCAAGTTGCGCGCCATAGCGTCGACCCGGCGCAGCAGCGCCTTGACCCGCGCCACCAGCTCCGGCATGGAAAACGGCTTGGCCAGGTAGTCATCCGCCCCCAGTTCCAGGCCGAGGATGCGATGCAACTCGCTGGAGCGGGCACTGGTGATAATGATCGGCGTGTAGCGCGTCATTGCCCGGGCCCGCCGGCAGATCTCCAGGCCGTCGACGCCGGGCAGCATCAGGTCAAGGATCAACGCATCCCAGCCGCCTTGCTCCAGCAGGCGCAGGCCTTCGTCACCATCGGCACTGTGAACCACCTCGAACTGCTCGTCCCGCAGGTGCAGGCAGATCAAATCGGCAATATGGGCATCGTCCTCGACCACCAGGACACGTTTGGGCTGATCCATTGATAAAAACCTGTCTTCTTGATTCGCGCATTGTGCGGCTTTTGCAACAGTGTAGTTATCACGAATTGTTTAACTCTGCGTGAGGATTCCGCGACCACCCCGGGCCTAACCTTACTCATCGCAACGGCAAAAGTACGCCCCCCTCGCCACAGTTTGTTTATCAGCCATAGGGGCTTCGCCAGCCATCCGCACTTGTGTGAGGAGCAACTCATGTATTCACGTCGACAGATCCTGCTCGCCGGCGGCGGCCTCGGCCTCGCAGTCATCGCCGGTGGCCTGCTGCAAAAAATCAACGCCGGCCCCGCCCTGATCGCCGAAGCCGAAGCCGCCGAAAATTTCGAAGTCAGCCACACCGACGCCGAATGGCGCACCCTGTTGACCGCCGAGCAGTACGCGATCCTGCGGGAGGAGGGTACCGAACGCCCCTACAGCAGCGCCCTCAACAGTGAACACCGCAACGGCACCTTCGCCTGCGCCGGTTGCGCGTTGCCCCTGTACGCCTCAGCCACCAAATTCGAAAGCCACACCGGCTGGCCCAGCTTCTGGCAACCCCTGGAAAACGCCGTGGCCAGCCACGTCGACACCTCCTTCGGCGTGGTACGCAAGGAAATCCACTGCCGCCGCTGCGGCGGTCATCAGGGCCACGTGTTCGATGACGGCCCGGCACCCACCGGCCTGCGCTACTGCATGAACGGCGCAGCCATGACGTTCACCGCGACTTAATTCAATGTCTTCCTATAAGGGTCTACCCCATGTGGCTTTTGGTTCTCGCATATCTGGGCGGCGTGCTGACGATTGTCAGTCCCTGCATCCTGCCGGTTCTGCCTTTTGTCTTCGCTCGCACCGGGCAGCCGTTTTTGCGCAGTGGCTTGCCGCTGCTGCTGGGGATGGCGATGACCTTCGCCCTGGTCGCCTCGCTCGCGGCGGTGGGCGGCGGTTGGGTGGTGCAAGTCAATCAGTACGGTCGCTGGCTCGCGTTGCTGTTTGTTGCGCTATTCGGGCTGACGCTGCTGCTGCCAAGCCTGTCCGAGCGCCTGACCCGGCCGCTGGTGGCCGCGGGCAGTCGCCTGTCGGAAGCCGCCGGGGCCGATTCGCGGCCGCGTCCGGGCGCATCGTTCCTGATCGGCGTGGCCACCGGGCTGCTGTGGGCGCCGTGCGCCGGGCCCATCCTCGGGCTGGTGCTGACGGGCGCCGCGCTGCAGGGCGCCAGTATCGGCACTACCTTGCTCTTGCTGGCCTACGCGGCAGGGGCTGCCACCTCCCTGGCCTTGGCGCTGCTGGTCGGCGGTAAAGTCTTCGGCTTCATGAAGCGTTCGCTGGGCGCTGGTGAATGGCTGCGTCGTGGTCTCGGCGCCCTGATGTTGGC
Source organism: Pseudomonas sp. G1002 (assembly GCF_013385455.1). Classification (NCBI taxonomy): domain Bacteria; kingdom Pseudomonadati; phylum Pseudomonadota; class Gammaproteobacteria; order Pseudomonadales; family Pseudomonadaceae; genus Pseudomonas; species Pseudomonas sp. G1002. The sequence goes on along the minus strand of NZ_JACAPY010000011.1, from coordinate 21,368 downwards.
TGGTGTGGCGGCCATCGCCCTGGGCCTGGACACCGGGATCCTGGCGCGCCTGTCGACGGCGTCAACCGGTGGCCTGGAACAAAGCCTGGTGGAGAAACTCAGCGCCAAGCCTGAACAGAAGAGCGGGGCGATGATGGCCGGCGGCGCGATGATGGCCGCCAACCGCAGTGACACGCTGCCAGTGGAAGGCCAGTTGCCGCCGCTGGACGGTGCCGTGCAATGGCTCAACTCCGAGCCACTGACTGCCGAGGCGTTGAAAGGCAAGGTGGTGCTGGTGGATTTCTGGACCTACTCCTGCATCAACTGCCTGCGCACCTTGCCGTACGTCAAGGCCTGGGCCGAGAAATACCGCGACCAGGGCCTGGTGGTGATCGGTGTGCACGCTCCGGAATTCGCCTTCGAACGCGACGTGAACAACGTCACCAAGGCCATGAAGGACCTGGGCATCACTTACCCGGTGGCCATCGACAACAACTACAAGATCTGGCGCGCCTTCAACAACCAGTACTGGCCGGCGCATTACTTTGCCGATGCCAAGGGCCAGATCCGCTATCACCATTTTGGCGAGGGTGACTACGCCGAGTCCGAACGAGTGATCCAGCAACTGCTGCGTGAGGCAGGCGCTACCAAGGTGGCGGGCGGCTTGATCGAAGCCGATGCCAAGGGCATCCAGGCCGCACCGGACATGAACGAAGTGCAGTCGCCGGAAACCTACCTGGGCTTCCAGCGCGCCGAGAACTTCGTGACCACCGGCACCCTGGGCACCGACAAGGTGGTGAACTACCCGGCAGCCGGCAACCTGGCCTTGAACAACTGGACCCTGGAAGGCCCATGGAACGTCGGCGGCCAGCAAGCCACCCTCGCAGCGGCCAACGGCAAGATCGTCTACCGCTTCCACGCCCGTGACCTGCACCTGGTGCTGGGCCCGGGCGCCGACGGCAAGCCGGTGCGCTTCAAGGTCAGCATCGACGGCCAGGCGCCGGGGGATGCCCACGGCACCGACGTCGCACCGGATGGCAGCGGCACCGTGACCGAACAACGTTTGTATCAACTGGTGCGCCAGCCGGGCGCGGTCAAGGACCGGACCTTCACCATCGAGTTCCTGGACCCGCAAGTGGCGGCCTATGCCTTCACCTTCGGCTAACCCATAGCGAAATTTGGCATGGTTAACCCGATCATGTAGGAGCTGGCTTGCCTGCGATAGCGATGTTGAATTCACCACCTCAATCGCAGGCAAGCCAGCTCCCACAGTTGACCGCATTTATCCTGATGTTTCGGAGTGACTGAGATGAAACTGCTTAAGTACTTACCGGCCCTGGCGTTCGCCGCCTTTGTCGGCCACAGCTCGGCGTTCTCCTTCGGCCCGTCCGACGACGCCGTGGCCATCGCGCCGCCGGCCATGGACCTGGCGGCAGACGCGAACAACCTGCAAACCGCGGTCTTCGCCGGCGGCTGCTTCTGGGGCGTGCAGGGTGTGTTCCAGCATGTACAAGGGGTGAAAAACGCCGTCTCCGGCTATGACGGCGGCGCGGCGAGCACCGCGCAGTACGAAAGCGTCAGCGGCGGCGACACCGGCCACGCCGAGTCCGTCGCCGTGACCTACGACCCAAGCAAGGTCAGCTACGGCAAGCTGCTGCAGATCTACTTCTCGGTCGCCCACAACCCCACGGAACTCAACCGCCAGGGCCCGGACAGCGGCACCCAGTACCGCTCGGCGATCTTTGCCCAGAACGCCGAACAGCAAAAAGTCGCCCAGGCCTACATCGCCCAGCTCGACGCCGCGAAAGCCTTCGACAAGCCGATCGTGACCAAGATCGAGATGGGCAAAGCCTTCTACCCGGCGGAGTCCTATCACCAGGACTTCCTGACCGAAAACCCGTCGTACCCCTACATCGTGATCAACGACCTGCCAAAGGTGGCCCAGCTGAAAAAATTGTTCCCTGAGCAGTACCGCGCAGAACCGGTACTGGTGAAAAACCAGTAGACCTATGATCGTTCCCACTCTCGACGATCGACGATCGTTCCCACGCTCTGCGTGGGAACGCCGCCAGGGCGCTCTGCGTCCGCTCTTGAAGTCGTGACGCGGAGCGTCACCGGATTCATTCCCACGCGGAGCGTGGGAACGATCAGCGTGGGAACGATTATCAGACGACTTCAAGGTAGGAGCTATGAATCGCCCGCGCCAACTCCCGCACGGTGTCGATAAAATCCGTCAACCGGCTATGCAGCCCATCCTCCAGAATCTCATCAATCCCCGTATACCTCAGCCGCGCCTCAAACTCCGCCGCCAAACGCTGGGCCGTACGCCCATAACTCCCCGGCAGGTCCGCCAGGATATGGCTCAACTCCTCGATACACGCATGCAACGAGCGCGGCACATCACTGCGCAACAGCAACAACTCCGACACCGACCGCGCATTCAGCGCATTCGGGTACAGCTCGGTATACGCCTCAAACGACGACAGCGCCCGCAACAACGCGCTCCACTGGTAATACCCGCGTGCCGAAAGGTCGCTGACTTCCTCGGACTCTTCCCCAAACATTTCATACCGCGCGTCCAGCAACCGCAACGTGTTATCCGCCCGCTCGACAAACGTCCCCAGCCGAATAAACCGATACGCATCGTTACGCATGATCGTCCCGGACGTCGCCCCACGAAACAGGTGCGAGCGCTGCTTCACCCAGTCACAAAAGTGGCTGATGCCATGCCGCGCCAACCCGCCGGCCGCAATACTGCGCATCTCCAGCCAGGTGGCGTTGAGGTTTTCCCACATATCAGCCGTGATCCGTCCCCGCACCGCATGGGCATTACCCCGTGCAGCCCGCAGGCAGTTGTAGATACTGGCGGGGTTTTCCTCGTCGAGGGCGAAGAAGTGCAGCATGCGCTCGGCGTCCAGTTGCTGATGGCGCTCAAGGTAACTGTCCAGGGTGCCGCTGCTGAGCAGCGACATGGCCAACTCGTCCAGCCCGTCACTGCGCCCGGCCTGGGGCATCAACGACAGCGAATAACTGACTTCCAGCATGCGCGCCAGGTTCTCGGCACGCTCCAGGTAACGGGACATCCAATACAGATCTGCGGCGGTTCTACTCAGCATACTCAGCCCTCCACCACCCAGGTGTCCTTGGTTCCGCCGCCTTGCGACGAGTTGACGATCAATGAGCCTTCGCGCAGCGCCACGCGGGTCAAGCCACCGGGCACCAGGCGGGTTTCCTTGCCCGAGAGCACGAACGGTCGCAGGTCGATATGCCGCGGCGCGATGCCGTTTTCGACAAACGTCGGGCAAGTGGACAGGCTCAAGGTCGGTTGGGCGATGTAGGCGTGAGGGCGGGCCTTGATACGCTGGCGGAAGTCCTCGATCTCGGCCGCGCTGGACGCCGGGCCCACCAGCATGCCGTAGCCGCCGGAACCCTGGGTTTCCTTGACCACCAGCTCCGGCAGGTGCGCCAGTACGTGGGACAGCTCATCCGGCTTGCGGCACTGGAACGTCGGCACGTTTTGCAGGACCGGCTCTTCATCCAGGTAGAACCGGATCATTTCCGGCACGTACGGGTAGATCGACTTGTCGTCCGCCACGCCGGTGCCGATCGCATTCGCCAGCACTACGTTGCCCGCGCAGTACGCCGCGACCAGGCCGGGCACGCCGAGCATCGAATCGGGGTTGAAAGCCTGCGGGTCGAGGAAGGCATCGTCGATGCGGCGGTAGATCACATCCACGGCCTTGGGGCCGTCGGTGGTACGCATGAACACCTTCAGGTCGTGCACGAACAGGTCGGCGCCTTCCACCAGCTCCACGCCCATTTCCCGGGCCAGGAATGCATGCTCGAAGAACGCGCTGTTAAACCGGCCCGGCGTCAGCACCACCACATTCGGGTTGTCCAGGCGGCTGGAGCTTTTCAGGGTCTTGAGCAGCAGGTTGGGATAGTGGTCCACCGGGGCGATGCGTTGCTTGGCGAACACCTCGGGGAACAGGCGCATCATCATCTTGCGGTCTTCGAGCATGTAGCTCACGCCGCTGGGGGTACGCAGGTTGTCTTCGAGCACGTAGTAGGTGCCGTCGCCATCGCGCACCAGGTCGACCCCGGAGATGTGCGAGTAGATATCGCGGTGCAGGTCCAGGCCGACCATGGCTTTCTGGTATCCCTCGTTGCCCAGCACCTGATCGGCGGGAATGATCCCGGCCTTGATGATGCGTTGGTCGTGGTAGATGTCGGCAAGGAACATGTTCAGCGCATTCACCCGCTGGATACAGCCGCGCTCGATGACACTCCACTCACTGGCGGGGATGCTGCGGGGGATGATATCGAAGGGGATCAGGCGCTCGGTGTCTTGCTCGTCGCCATACAGGGTGAAGGTGATCCCGGCGCGGTGAAACAGCAGGTCGGCTTCACGGCGGCGCTGGGCCAGCAGTTCTGGCGGCGTGTTGGCCAGCCAGCGGGAGAATTCCTGATAATGCGCACGGCAAACGCCTTGTGCGTCATTCATTTCATCAAAGAAAGATCGAGCCATTCCAATTACCTTGTCAGTGCCGGGACTAACTGCGCTTTGGCACTGCCGCTTTAGAAAACGCATTTTTTTATGAGCCCGTGGCTGATGGTGCCAGCAGGCCTGGTCCTTACTTTCTTTTGGGGTGGGCTCTGGGTCGGGGGGTAACGATTGCTCCTGTATCCGGGCAGATAAAGGACTAAAGCAATGCCTGTGCCATCCACCTTGTGGCGAGGGAGCTTGCTCCCGCTGGGCTGCGCAGCGGCCCCAAAAAGGAACCAGACCGCTGCGCACCGGAGCGCTGTCCCGGTCCAGCGGCACCAAGCTCCCGCGCCACCGATGCGGCCCTATCGCCTCAAAACGGTGCGCTGATTACTTGAACTTTGCACCAGCCCGGTTCTTCTAAACTGCTTCAAATGCCAGCACGGAGCACGGATGTGCCCAGAATCATCTCACCCGACACCCCGGAATCGAGCCTGACCGACCACAGCGAACACAACGCGAAGATTTTCGGTTCGCCCAAGGACCGTCTCGACTTTTACCGGCGTGAAATCCAGTACGAAACCAGCATCCTGGCCAACCGCACCGACGCCTACCTCACGGCGCAGTCATTCCTGGTGATCGCCTTCGTGTCCGGCATGGGCAACCTGAACCCCGAATGGGGCAAGCTGTTCACCCTGGTGGTGCCCGTGTTCCTGGCGACCCTGGGCATTCTCAGTTCCCTCAACGCCTGGCCGGGGATTCGGGCGGCCTACGAAATCATCGACCACTGGCATTACAAGCAGAGCGAACTGCTGCGCAGCGAGCCGGTGATGGGCCTGGCCTACGATGAGTCGCCACTGTTCAGTGAGATGGAGTCGTCCCACAAGGGCTATCGCAAGTCGCTGTTGTTCTCGATGCGCGCGCCCTGGCTGTTCATGGTGTTCTGGGTGATGCTGGGGGCCTACGCGTTTTACATCCAGGTGGACAATCCCGGCTCATAAGCAATTGGAACTTCACCGACCCGCACGGGACCTTACCTTTACGCAGTCTGCGTTTTCCAACAGAGGTGAGCCATGAGCACAGACAACGACCCGCAAACCAGCAACCGTAACGATCCCGCCATCGACCGCGGCGAACCGGCCCCCGGCACCGCGGCCGACGCGCCGAAAGACCCCAAGCCTGCCAGCGACCCCAAGGCCAAGGAAAACGACTACAGTCCAGATTTCAAGCCCGAGCGCGAGCCCAAGCCTGAAACCGATGCCGATATCGATACCCAAGGCGGTTAGAGGAGACGGTGATGTCAGTTGAAATAGACGAAGACGATGAACTCAATGACCCGGGCAACGAAGACCCGGGTTCATTGATGGATGATGCCGAAGTACCGCTTAACGACCTGGATGATGCCGCTGACGTCGGCAACACTGAAAACCAGGAGTAGACGTCATTGTTGTGCCTGGGCACGTCGTTCATACCACGCCAGCATCGGCTGCGTGCTGAGACCATGAACGACGATGCTCAGGGCAATGACTGACAGCGTCAGGTTCACCGCGACCGCACTGCTGGTGCCCACCAGCCCGTGGTTGATGGCATAGAACAGGTAGTAGATGCTGCCGATCCCGCGAATCCCGAACCAGCCCACCAGCCCGCGCTGATGGCGATTCAGCAAGCTGCCCCAGGGTATCGACAGCACGCTGAGGGGGCGAATCACGCAAAACAGCACCGCCCCCACCGCCAGCGCCCGCCAGTCCCAATGGCTGACCAGCACCACGCCCAGCAAGGTCACCAGGAACACTTCCATCGAACGCTCCACCAGCCCACCAAAGGCGAGCATGTCGCCCATCATCACCCCGGCGGCGATTTGCGTGTCCTGCAGTTGCCCGACATCGCCATGCAACGCATGCTCCGGCTCAACTTCCATGTGGCCAACCACCGGCTGTGCCAGATGTTCCGCCGGGGTTTGTGAGTTGCCGGTGGACTTGAACTCGGCCTGGCGCAGCCCCAGGCCGGCGGCAAATACCGACAGGAAGCCGTAGCCGCCGATGGCTTCGGCCACCACATAGGCGAGGGCGATCAGCGCCAGCGTCAGGTAGTCATTCGGTGACAGAGTGCTGTCGGCATTGGTGATACGCATCTTCAGGGTGACGCGACCGATGCCACGCCCCATCCAGTAGCCCACGAGCAACCCGGCAGGTACGGCCCAGAGCAGGTTTTTCAGCACCCAGCCGCCCAGCCAGTCACCGTCGAACCCGCCGTGCTGCATGAAAAACAGCGCAAAGATCACGAACGGGAAGGCCGTGCCGTCGTTCAAGCCTGCCTCACCGGAAAGACCGAAGCGCAGCGCGTCATAATCCTGCGCGTTATTGACCTGCACCAGGCCCGCGAGCACCGGGTCGGTGGGCGCAAGAATCGCCCCCACCAGCAGTGAAACCCCCCACGACAACCCCAGCAGCCAATGCAGCACCAGGCACGTCCCGAGGATGGTCAAGAGCATCACCGGCCCGGCCATGCCAAACGCAATGCGCCAGGTTCGGTGCTTGAGGGGCAGGCGCAGTTTCAGCCCGCTGACGAACAGCGAAAACAGCACCGCGACTTCTGTCAGGTGCTCCATCCAACTGGCCGAGGCCTTGATGTCCAGATGCAGCAGGTCCATGCCCAGCGGGCCGATACCCACGCCGAGCAACAGGCACACCGCCGAGGTGGTGACCGGCATCCAGCGCAGGTAGGAGGAGGTGAGGGCGAGGGTGAGCAACACCGCGCCCAGTACGGCCATCCATAGGATGAAGGTCATTGAATAGTCCCGGGCATGGTCTGTGTGAACGTTTGAGGTTTGCCGGGAGAGAGAGGTTCAAAAAACGCGCATTGCCTGCTCGGGCAATCCGCGGTTTGTCAGGTCGCCAGGCGTGTTACGTTGGCATTGAGGGTGCTGTTTGGGGTGAAGGAGAAGGTGAACCCCGAGTCGAGAAACTTTTGCAGCCCGTCATTATCAAGACTGAATACCGTTGCACCGACCGATTGATCAAGAGTGCCAGTGGCATCGAACATGGCTTTGTCCAGGCCGGCTTGGTTGGTGTTGTAGATATAGAGCTTTCCATCACTGCTCTTTTGAATATAGGCGGTGTGTACGATATTGCCGTCTGCTTTATTGCTCATGAAGTTGATAACGCCTGATTCGGTAATGTCCGCGGGCCTGAATACGGCGCTGGTATTCTCGACAGTAATACCCATCAGATCCTTGTAGCGTTGCGTGTAATTGGAATCCCCGCTCCTGACCACACTGCCCAGCACGGCCTCGCGAGTTTTCAACGGGAGTGCATTGTCTGCCATCCCGACGAACATGGTTTTTTCGTAGCAGATTGTCCCGGTGTATCCCGTTTTGGCATGGAGCTTCTCCAGTTTGTCGCGAAGCGCTTCTACCGGCACGGCGTCAGCTTTGAAATTTTCCAGCGGCTCGCCAAAGGGCTGTCTGGTTTTCACATTCAAGGCGTGCCAATTACCGGTGGCGTCATCAAACTTCGCAAACACCTTGGCTTCTTCGGTCGCATTGGCCGCCTTGTAAGTGCCTTCGGCAATGCCGGGCTTTTTCGCCAGTGACGTCAGGTCGACACTGCGCAAGGCGCCACGCAGATGATTGACGCCGTTACGTCCAGCGGTCAGCGTGGTGCGCCCCAGCTTCAATGCACTCCGGGCCAGATCATCAGCCCCGCTCAACGGATTGAAACTCCCCAGCGCCGCGCGCCCGACAATCTTCGCGCCCTGGGCGAACTTGCTGAAAGCCGATGCGCCGGCGGCCACGGCCTTGGCCCCCCTGGCTGCCGCACCGAGGCCCACGGCAAACCCAAATATATCCAGGGCCAGGTCGCCGACACCTTCGCCGATGTTGCCGTTTTGAAAGTTGACGATTGCCGACCTCAAGGGGATCAGGTTGAGGAGGAATTCATTGACTTTCTTGTAAAAGGGAACCTCGGTATCAAGCGTGGTGACCCCCTCGGCCTCTTTTTTGAATGACCGGATATCAACATCCGTCACCATGGCATCGGCAATATAAGACGTTCGGGCACTGCCAAAGCTCTTGGGGTTGGCGTCCTGGATTTTTTCATCCGTCAACCCGGGTGCGTACTCGCCCGAAGGTATGACTTCTTCCAGGTCTTTATGGTAATGGGTGTGGTTGGAAGGTTGTTTGCCTGCCGTGAAGTCACCCAGGTCCGTACGCTCGGTAATCTTCGCGGTCCTGAGATTGATTTCGTAGGTGTGCACCTGGTTTTTGCGCCTGGTTTTCACCAGCAGGCAATTGTCTTCGGGCACCCGCTTGCGGGTTTCCTTGCCAAAGTTGTCCTTATCGACGTCGACTTCCCTGACCACTGTGATTTCGCCGTATTCCAGGTTTTTACGGTCTTCTTCAGGGAGCCGCGAAACCATCCACTTCACCTGGGCCGCGACGCTTTTTTCGATGCCGTCGGCGTATTCCCCGAACGCGTCCTGGAACACGTTCGGCATACTTGGCAGGTCTTTGGTTTTTTCCAGCACCTCGCTGAGGTTCAACGTACTGGATGAGGTCACCCACTGATTGTCAGCGGGGGGCGGGGGCCCAATTCCAAGTACCCCTACGGCCGGTGGTTCTTCGACGCCAGGTCGATGGTGAAGCGCGTCCTTCATATACAAGTCGAGGATCGAATAAGGCCCCGGGAAATCGCTATGGGCGGGTTCCAGCGTGATGCTCTTGTCTTCCAGGGTTGCCGTATCCATGCCTGGCAGGGCTTTGCGCAACTGCTCCAGGGCCATTTCCTTGCGTAATGGCATCGGCATGCTCTGTGTTTGACTGGCCGCGCTCAGCTCGGTGATCTGCGCATCGAATGCATCGCGTACATCATTCATTTGGCCTTCGGTCACCGGATACGGCATACCGTTCGCGCTTCCCCAATCCTTGAGCGCCTCTTGCTGGGCGGCATATTCGACATAACGCTCCTGGGCGGAGACCGGCGCGACCTCAGCGTGGAGCATGACCTGCCCATAGGACATCCCTGCGGTTGAACCCGGAGACTGGGCTTCGATGCGTTCTACCGCGGTGACAAAACTGACCCAACTATGGGAACCGGGGGTGACCTGGTCCGGGATGTCTTTAACCAGGAACTCCGGAGCGCGGGTGGAGAGCAGCAGATGCGCTTGTAGCGCCGCTGCCTCGGGTGACGATGCCTTGCCGGTACTGACAAGATGTTCGGCCAACCGGCTGACGATACCGGATGCGGGTTTGCCCCAGGTACTGTTCCCGGTCACGGCAAAACCGGCGATGTGATGCCTGGACCTGGGGTCTGTCGCGCGGAACGAGTTGTCTTTGTCCACACTCATGGCTGCCAACAGCCAATCAGTGGCACTGCCTTTGATGGACTGCGCGTCAAATTTTGCCTGGAGGGCCTCGCCCAACGCCTTGCCCTTGGGGGAGCGGATCAGCGAGTCGAGCACCCGCTGCGGGTCAGCCAGCTCGGAAGGCGTGAACGACTTGCCCTGCATGAGGTATTCCACTACGTTCCTGGCGCCGTTCAAATCAACGTCGCCGATCTTGCCGCGGCGCAGGTCGGACCGCAGCTGATTCGCCGCCTCGGGCGCAAGCGGGGGCTGCCATTCCAGCGCACCGCCATAATTGCCATGGAGCGGCGTCTGGAGTTCAGGCCTGAGCAGATAATTCGTCAGGTTCTCCACCTCCTCGGGCGTGGTTGGCACGTCCCAGCCATTGATCTCAAGGAATTCCTTGAGGCTAATGGTGCTCCCTGAGTCGGTGCTCCCGACCTGGCGGTAAGCGCTGTCGGGGTGAAGCTCGACTTTATTCTTTTGCAGGTAGTCGAGAACGTCACCGCTCCCAATGCTGCCCGATCGAATCCGCTCAAGCAGGTAATTGAGTTCACGCCCCACGGTGTTCAGCGTCTGGGTATTGCCCACCAGGGCTTTCTGGCGCTCAACCTCATCCTCACCACGGGTTTCGTGCAGGTCCGCAAAACGCGGGCCGCTCACGCCGGTAAAAGCCTTGTCGCGCGCCAACTCATCTGCACGCTCGTGGGCATGATCCGGCAGGATATGTTCTTGCTCTTTGTAGAATTGGCTCACCAACCACAGGGGGGCACTGTTGCTGTTTTGGGAGAGCGGCGGTTTGAAGGGGATCGGGTTACCGTCGCCGATAACGCGTGCGGCGTCCCTGACCTGTGCGCTCACCTGCGCCCAGCCTTTGTCATCGGGGCCGTTGGGTTGCGCGGCGGCGGAGGGCCTGCGCTGGTAGGTGATCTTCCCGGTATTGGGGTCAATCATCACTGAATTGGGGTTTATCCCGTTTTCCCTCATCCAGTCACGGACTTGCGGGGACTCCATGGCACGCCCCAACTGCGACCACCACTGCCCGAACGTTGAGTTCGGCGGAATGTTCTCGACCATGATCGCGTCGTCATGGCCGTCGCCCTTGACCTGACGCAGCGCGCTGGCTACCTGGCCTGCCAGTTCACCGTCGGCATCGGCACGCGGGCTGGGGATCCTGGTCCCGGGGGAGCCTGGCGCGGCATTTTCCGGCGCTGCGGCCTGGAGCCGCGCCGGGGGAAGCGGCTTGTCAGGTGCGTTCAAAGGAATGAAAGAAGCCGTAGCCTGAGTAGGAGCAATTGTCATAGGAGGGGGATCCGGTAATTTATCGAGTACACCCAAGCAGCGCTTCGCTCCAGCGGGTGTAACTCTTCGTACCCGATGCCCCCTCAGCGATTCCATCCCACTGGCATGCAGATTGATACGGCGTTTTACGCGCCCATGCTAAGGGTGCGCCGCGGTCCTCAGCCGAATCATGTCGATCAGCTGGCGCAATCCCGGCTGCGACTGACGCCGGCTGGGGTAGTACATGCACAGCGGCGCGCCGATGCAGGCCCAGTCGGGCAGCACTTCCACCAGGCGCCCTTCGGCCAGTTCCGCCAGCACGCGATTCTCCAGGCAATAGGCGATACCCACGCCTTGCAGGGCCGCATCAACGATGGTCTGGGTGTCGGCCGCGCTGAAGTGGCCGGGCACATCGAGCCGCTGTTGGCGTGCACCATTGCCCAGTTCCCATTTGTAGGTGGTCTTGTCGCCCAGGTACATGCGTACACAGGAGTGCGTGAGCAAGTCCCTGGGCACTGCAGGTGTCCCTGCCTGTGCGAGGTAGGCCGGGGAGGCGACCATGATCCAGCGCAGCTCGCCGGTCAGCGGCACGGCCACCATGTCCTGGGGCACCGTGGCGCCATAGCGGATCCCTGCGTCGTAGCCCTCTGCGACGATGTCGAGCATGCGGTCCTCGATCATCACGTCCAGGCGCAGTTGCGGGTAGGTGCGGGTGAACTCGCCGAGCACCGGCGAAATCAGCAGCACCGCGGCATCCCGGGGTACGTTCAGGCGCAGGCGGCCAATCGGCGCCTCGCGGTACAGTTCGAGGGTGTCGAGGCCGTCCTGGATCGTCGCAAAGCCGGCACTGAGTTTTTCCGCCAGTACCACGCCGGCATCGGTAGGCTCTACGGCGCGGCTGGTGCGATACAGCAATTTGACCCCCAGGCGCGTTTCCAGGTTGCGCATGGTGTGGCTCAGGGCCGAGGTGGTGACGCCAAGTTCATTGGCGGCATGCCGGAAACTGCGGCGACGGATGATCGCCATGAAAACATTCAGGTCGGCCAACTCGGAGCGGTTGAACGCAGCCATATCAAGCACCTTTTATGGGGTTTGGGTTGCACGCGGCGTTGAGCCCGATTCAACCACGGATGATCTAGAGTAATCGTTTTTTTACTGATTGTTTCTGGCGGAGGCTTTTTCATGAGTATCGAAACCATCAAGATCCCGGGCATCGACAAGGCCGTCTCGCGGATTGCCCTGGGCACCTGGTCCATGGGTGGCTCGATGTGGGGCGGCGCCGATAATGAGGTCTCGGTCAAGACCATTCGCCATGCGCTGGCCAGCGGCATCAACTTTATCGACAGTGCGCCGGTCTACGGCCTTGGGCTGTCGGAAGAACTGATCGGCCGGGCCCTGCGCGGCGTACGCCACACGGCGGTGATCGCCACCAAGGCCGGGTTGCAATGGGACGACGGCACGGTGCGCCGCAATGCCACGGCCCGACGTATCCGCAAGGAAATCGAAGACTCACTGCTGCGCCTCGAAACCGACTACATCGACCTCTACCAGATTCACTGGCCCGACCCGTTGGTAGCCCAGGAGGAAATCGCCGGCGAGCTGGAAAAACTGCGCCGTGAAGGCAAGATCCTTGCCGTGGGGGTGAGCAATTATTCGCCTGCGCAAATGGACGATTTCCGCCAGTACACGCACCTGGACACCGTGCAGCCGCCCTACAACCTGTTTGAGCGGGCGATCGACAGCGATATCCTGCCGTACGCCAAGCAAAATTCACTGGTGGTTTTGGCTTACGGTTCGCTGTGCCGGGGTTTGTTGAGCGGCAGCATGCACGCGGCCACGGGTTTTACCGGGGATGACGTGCGCAAGCTCGACCCGAAATTCAAGGCGCCACGCTTTGAGCAGTACCTGGCGGCGGTCGCGGCATTGGACGTGTACGCTCGCGAATGCCACGGCAAGTCTGTGCTGGCCCTGGCGTTGCGCTGGGTGCTGGACCAGGGCCCCACGGTTGCACTGTGGGGCGCCCGCCGGCCGGAGCAGCTCAAAGGCGTTGAAGATGCGTTCGGCTGGCAGCTCACGGCCGACGACCTGCAACATATCGACCGTATTCTGGCCAGCACGATAAAAGACCCGGTAGGGCCGGAGTTCATGGCCCCGGCCCAGCGTTAACCTTTGCGACAGGGATGTCTTGCAGCTGCAAAACACAAAAGACATTCCTTTGGCGTTGAGGTTTTTGGCATGAAGCGCGGTCCCTTGTTCAAGATCATGGGTGGTTTGCTGTGTGTGGTGGCGATGGCAGCCGCCTGGAAATGGCGCGGCAATCCCGATGTGCTGTGGCAGATCGTCAGCCGTCAATGCGTGCCCGACCAGAACCAGCACCAGAATCCGCGCCCCTGCCTGGAGGTTGATCCGGACAAGGGTTTCGCGCTGCTCAAGGACCTCAACGGCCCGTACCAGGACTTGCTGATCCCCACCGATAAAGTCACCGGAATCGAAGACGTCGCGCTGGCCCGGGACTTGTTGCCGCATTACTTTGCCCAGGCCTGGAAACACCACGACGTGCTCTCCGCCGGCCTGCAAACGCCGATTGCCGACCGTTATGTTTCCCTGGCGATCAACTCGCGGTATGGCCGCACGCAAAACCAACTGCACATTCACATCGCCTGCCTGCGCCCCGACATTTTCAACACCCTCAACGAACGCGCGGCAACCCTCGACGAGCACTGGCAAACCCTGCCGGTAAAACTGCAGGGGCATACCTACAGTGCCCGTACGTTGTCGGCGGTGGAATTCGACCTGCGCGACCCATTGGCCATCCTGAATGACTACGTGCAGGCCCAGGGCGACGCCATGGCCAGTTACAGCTTGCTGTTGGCACCGGCGGCGAACGGCAACTTCGTCCTGTTGACCACGCGGTTGACGCTCAAGGAATGGAACCTGGCCTCCGCCGAAGAACTGCAGGACCGCCAGTGCAACCTGATGGACAAACCACCACAACGACCTGTTTTAGCTGTTAACGACATCCGGTGAAGTTTGCCGTTGAACGAGTGTTCAGTTTCAATTATGTTGGCTGCACCCCCTGCCTGGTAACAGGCGGGCTTGCGCTTTTTCTGATTGAACGAGAGGCACTGGCATGCGGTTTTCACCTTTTGTCGAGCGAATTGCAGGGCAGGGCGTAGCCGCCTGGGACATCCACCACGCTGCCTTCCAGGCCAGCAGCAAAGGCGAAGACATCATCATCCTGAGTGTGGGCGATCCGGATTTCGCCACACCCTCGTTCATCACCGACGCCGCCGTCGAGGCCCTGCGCCAGGGCGACACCCACTACACCGAAATCCCCGGCCGCCCGGCACTGCGCGATGCCATCGCCGCGCGCTACAGCCAGTCCCTGGCTCGCCCGCTCGACGCTGAAAACGTCATCACCGTGGCCGGTGCCCAGAACGCCTTGTTCGTCACCTCGCTGTGCCTGTTGCAGGCCGGTGATGAAGTGATCGTGCTCGACCCGATGTACGTCACCTACGAAGCGACCCTCAAGGCCAGCGGCGCAACGCTGGTGCGGGTGCCGTGTTCCGCCGACTCGGGCTTTCGCCTCGACCCGGCACTGCTGGCTGCCGCCATTACGCCTCGCACCCGGGCGATCTTCTTCTCCAACCCCAACAATCCCACCGGCGTTGTCCTCAACCCTCAGGAATTGCAGGTGATCGCCGACCTGGCGATCGAGCATGAACTGTGGGTCGTGGTGGACGAGGTCTACGAAAGCCTGGTGTTCGATGGCGAATACCATAGCCTGGCCGCGTTGCCGGGCATGGCCGATCGCTGCATCGTGATCGGCAGCCTGTCCAAGTCCCATGCCATGACCGGCTGGCGCATCGGCTGGATCGTCGCCGCGCCTGCGATGGTGGCCCACGCGGAAACCCTGGTATTGAGCATGCTCTACGGCTTGCCGGGGTTCGTGATGGAGGCCGCGACCGCCGCCGTGCTGGCCCACGATGAAGTCACCCAGGGCATGCGCGAAACCTACCGCCGCCGCCGCGACCTGGTGGTAGCAGGTCTCGGCGGTTGCCCGGGCATTCACGTGCGGGCCCCGCAGGCAGGCATGTTCGTGTTGGTGGATGTGCGGGACACCGGCCTCGGCTCCCTGGATTTCGCCTGGCGGCTGTTCCGCGAAGCAGGGGTTTCCGTGCTGGATGCCGCGGCCTTCGGCGAGCCGGCCCAGGGGTTTGTGCGGCTGTCGTTTACCCTGGGTGAAGCGCGACTGGCCGAAGCCTGTGAACGTATCAGCCGCTTCGTCGCCAAGCTCGCCGGAGAACCGCGAATCGAGCCTGCGGCGAAAATCATCAGCGTACAGCCGGTGGCTGCGAAGAAGATGATCGAGGTGCTCGACCTGCATAAACGCTTTGGCAATATCGAGGTGCTCAAGGGTATCTCCCTGACCGCCCACGAAGGCGAGGTGATCTCGCTGATCGGCGCCAGCGGCTCGGGCAAAAGTACCTTGCTGCGCTGCATCAACATGCTCGAAGTGCCGGACCAGGGCAGCATTCACGTCGACGGTGAAAGCATCAAGCTCAACTACGGCCGGCCCGGCGCACCGCTGGTGGCCGACGCCAGGCAACTGGTGCGGATTCGCTCGACACTCGGCATGGTGTTCCAGAACTTCAACCTGTGGCCCCATCGCACTGTGCTGGAGAACCTGATCGAAGCGCCGACCCAGGTGCTGCGCGAAAGCCGGGCCGAAGCCATCGAGCGCGCCGAAGCCTTGCTCGACCGGGTTGGCCTGGCCGCCAAGCGCAATGAATACCCGGCGTTCCTCTCCGGCGGCCAGCAGCAGCGGGTGGCCATCGCCCGCGCCCTGGCCATGCGTCCCAAAGTCATGCTGTTCGACGAACCCACCTCGGCCCTCGACCCGGAGCTGGTGGGCGAAGTCCTGCGGGTGATTCGCTCCCTGGCCGAAGAAGGCCGCACCATGATCCTGGTGACCCATGAAATGGCGTTCGCCCGGGATGTGTCATCCAAAGTCGCGTTTTTGCATCAAGGCCTGATCGAGGAAACCGGCTCGCCGGACTCGGTGTTTATCGACCCACGCAGTGAACGTTGCCGGCAGTTCGTCAACGCGCATCAAACTCGCTAACTCCAAAAAAAGACGGGGCAAGATCATGAAATCCAAACGATTGGCAAAGTGGTTGAGCAGTGCTGTGTTGATGCTGGCGGCAGGTACTGCGTTGGCGGCGGAGAAACCCATTGTGTTCGCGGTGGCGGCAGAACCCTACCCACCGTTCACGGTAAAGGGCGGCAATGGTGAGTGGACGGGCTTTGAAGTCGACCTGATCCATAAGCTCTGCGGCTTGATGAAGGCTGAGTGCCAGATCAAGGAAGTGGCCTGGGACGGGATTATTCCGTCGCTGCTGGCGAAGAAAATCGACGTGATTTTCTCCTCGATGTCGGTCACCGAAGAGCGTGAAAAACAGATCGCCTTCAGCCGCGCCTACTACGATTCGCTGCTGG
The DNA here is from genome assembly GCF_013385455.1 of Pseudomonas sp. G1002. Classification (NCBI taxonomy): domain Bacteria; kingdom Pseudomonadati; phylum Pseudomonadota; class Gammaproteobacteria; order Pseudomonadales; family Pseudomonadaceae; genus Pseudomonas; species Pseudomonas sp. G1002. The sequence goes on along the minus strand of NZ_JACAPY010000011.1, from coordinate 4,783 downwards.
GCATTGCCGGCCCCAAGGGCACCACGGTCGAAGTCTCGCCGGCAGGGCTGAAGGGCAAGATCATCGGCGTGCAGATCTCCACGGTCAGCGCCAACTACCTGAAGAAGTACTACGAGAACATTGCTGACCTGAAGTACTACGACACCCAGGAATCGGCCAACGCCGACCTGATTGCCGGGCGCACCGACCTGATGATGGCCGACGGCGTCGCCATCGCCATGATGGTCAAGACCCCTGAGGCCCAGGGCCTGGCCGAAATCGCCGAAGTGCCTTATGACCCGATCATCGGCCGCGGCGTGGGGGCTGGCCTGCGCAAGGAAGACACCGAACTCAAGGCCCGGCTCGACAAGGCCATCGGTGAGTTGCTGGTGAGCAAGGACTACGCCGACCTGTCCCAGAGCGTGTTTGGGGTATCGGTCAGCCCGTGCAAACGCGCCGACACGCCTGCCTATGTGAGCAAAGTCTGCGACAGCCCCTACACCAACTAACCCGGTAGAAAGAGAGTGCTTGTGGCGAGGGAGCTTGCTCCCGCTGGGGTGCGAAGCGCCCCCAAAAAAATGGGCCTGCTACGCAGTCCAGCGGGAGCAAGCTCCCTCGCCACAGCAAGCTCCCTCACCACAGGGTCACCGCGTGTCATCGAAATAGGGAGCCGCGATGTTCGATCTACTCAGCTTCAGCGAACAAGGCTGGGGCAACGCATTGCTCAAGGGGTTATGGATGACCCTGCAGATCTCCGCCGGCTCGTTTGCGGTGGGGCTGCTGATCGGCCTGGTGGTGGCCTGCGCCAAGCTCAGTGCACCGCGCCCGATAGCCATGCTGATGCGCGGCTACACCACGGTGTTTCGCGCGGTGCCCGAGTTGCTGCTGATCCTGCTGCTGTATTACGCAGGCTCGATGGGCCTCAACGCATTGATGCTGTGGCTGGGGTTTGCGCAGTTCAACATCAGCGGCCCGCTGGTAGCGGTCCTGGTACTGGGGCTGGTGCAAGGCGCGTACGCCTCGGAGATTTTTCGCGCGGCGATCCTCGCGATTCCCCATGGCCAGATCGAAGCGGCGCGGGCGTTTGGCTTGAGCGGCTTTGGCCTGTTCCGTCGGGTGACCCTGCCGATCATGGCGCCATACGCCCTGGCGGGGATGTCCAACCTGTGGATCAACCTGATCAAGGACAGCGCGCTGATCAGCGTAGTGGGCACCAACGAACTGCTGTACACCGCCAAACAGGCGGCGGGCTCGACCCGGCATTACCTGTTGTTCTACCTCACGGCCGCCGCCTTGTATTACCTGGTGACACTGGCCTCCAACTACCTGTCCGGGCGCCTGGAGCGACGTATTCGTCGCTGGATGCCGGTTGTCGAGTGAGCCGCACATGCCTGAGTGGATAAGTTATTACGCAGGACTGATCGCCAAGGGCTTGCAGACGACGCTGTCGCTGCTGGTGATCTCGGCAGTGCTCGGCTTCGCCCTGGCGGTGCTGGTAGCGCTGGCGCGGCTGTCCCGGCGCAAGTGGCTGGCCCGTTGCGCACTGGGCTACACCAGTGTGCTGCGGGGCACGCCGTTGCTGATCCAGATCTACATCTTCTATTACGGCCTGGGCAGCCTGTTTGCCCAGTTCCCGATGATTCGCGGGAGTTTCCTCTGGCCGTTCCTGCGGGACGGTTACTGGTACATCGTGTTCGCCCTGGTGTTGTCGGTGGGCGCGTACGTCGGTGAAGTGATTCGCGGCGGGCTGCTGGCCGTGCCCAAGGGTGAAATGGAAGCCGCCTCGGCGTTCGGCATGACGCCACGCCAGGCACTGTTGCGGGTGCGCCTGCCACGGGCCATGCGCCTGCTGCTGCCGACCCTGGCGGGGGAGACGGTGATGCTGCTCAAGTCCACGGCGCTGGCCTCGACCATTGCCGTGGTCGACCTGCTTGGCGCCGCCAACGTGGTACGCGCCCAGACCTTGCAGATCTACCAGCCGCTGCTGCTGGTGGCCGGGGTCTACCTGTGCCTGACCTTTTTGATTGAAGCCCTGTACGCCATTGCCGAGCGACGCGGCACACCGTTGCGCAGGTCTGCCGGATGAAAACCGATCGCTCGTTGCAAGGGATTGCCCTGTGCTCGCTGGCCTATGCGTTCCTGGCGCTGCAGGACGCCGGGATCAAATGGCTGGTGGCCGACTATTCAGTGTTCACCATCCTGTTCTGGCGCAGCCTGGTGGTGGTCGCCGCGTGCGTGATCGCCGGGCGAATGGGTTTGCTCAAGCGTGCCTGGCACTCGGTCAGCCGCAAGCTGTTGATCATCCGCGGCCTGCTGTCGCTGCTGGCCTGGCTGCTGTACTACACCGCCGCCAGAGACCTGACCCTGGCGGAAATGACCACGCTGTATTTTTCCGCACCGATCATGGTCACGTTGCTCGCGGCATTGATCCTCAAGGAGCGCGCCAGTCGCGGCCAGTGGATTTCGCTGATCATCGGCTTTGTCGGCGTGGTGATCGCCTGTCGCCCCAGCAACATGCTCGACCCATTGCCAATCGCCCTGACATTGGCGGCAGCACTGTGCTGGGCGTTTACCTATATCCAGTTGCGCCAGGTGGACGACAACACCTCGGTGCTGGAGCAGATGCTGATCACCAATGTGGTGTTTGTGATCTGCATGGCGCTGACGCTGCCCTGGACCCACACGCCATCGCCGACCCCGGCATGGCTGGGGATGCTCGGCGCGGGGCTGGTGGGCGGGATTGGCCAGTTCCTGCTGTTTGCGAGCTTCCGCCGGGCCACGGCGACGCTGCTGGCGCCGTTCGAGTACACCGGGTTGATCTGGGCGTTCCTGCTCTCGAGCCTGGTCTGGGGCACGGTGATGGACGTGTCGCTGATTTTCGGCGCCGTGCTGATCGCCATCAGCGGCACCCTGGCCATGCTCAGCGCCCGGCACCCCGTGTCACAGGATGTGGTCGGCGCCGAATGCTCCGTGACGCAGCCCCTGTATCCAGCAACGGCAGATGTGCAGCCCGTTGGCGGGGCTGAAGGTGCCGGGGTTGAGGCACCACTCGAGCCAGAGTCCGTCGAGCATCGCCGATAAGCCGATGGCGGCCAGGCGCGTGTCGTGGATCACGAAGCCTTCGCTCTCGGCCAGGTCGTCGAGCAACTGGCGGATCAGGTCGAGGTAGGCGCGGTAGCTTTTTTCATGGGAGTCATTCACGTGGTTCGAGTGGCGGATCAGGCTCCAGAACACCACCCAGACGCCCAACAGTTTCGGGTCCATGACCCGCGAGGAAAACGAACCGGCGAGGAATGCATCGAGCCGCGCGGCAGGGCCCACGGCCTGGTCCACTTCCTGCCACAGGGCGGTGGTCAGTTCGCTGGCGAGTTTGTGGTAGGTCTCGGCGATCAGTGCATCGATGCTGCCGAAATGGTGATTGAGCAACCCCACCGAAACCCCGGCTTCAGCGGCGATGCGCCGCACGGAAATGCCGGCATGCCCGTCACGGGCGAGGCTGGTGAGGGTGGCGGCAATCAACAGGTCGCGACGGTCTTCGGCCACAGGCACACCCTCGGTGAAGATACATGGTTGAACGTGTGTTCAATATATACCTGCAGAACCAACAAGAGGAGGGCAACGGCATGGCAAAAGACCTTTCGTGGCAAGTCCCCGGGGATTCCGGGAACACCCTGCACATTGGCGCCTGGCGCTTCGAGGGTGACGGCGACGGCCCTCGGGTGCACCTGCAGGCCGGTGTGCATGCCGATGAAATCGCCGGGATGCTGGTGTTGCATCAACTGCTGCCGCGTTTGCAGGCCTGCCAGGATCAGGGGCGGCTCAAGGGCACGGTGACGGTGGTGCCCCAGGCCAACCCGTTTGGCATTGGCCAGTTTCGCCAGGGGCGGTTGTTGGGGCGGTTTCACGAAGCTACCGGGCAGAATTTCAACCGGGCGTTTGATCATTCATTGGCCATGGAGCGGCCGGCCAGCAACCTGGCGCAATGGCAGAAAAGCCTGGTGCAACTGGCCGCCGATGCTGACCTGGTGCTGGACCTGCACACCGATGATGAAGCCCTGCCATATCTCTACATCCACCGCAGCTTTTGGCCCGCGGGCCGGGCGCTTGCGGCGGCGTTGCAGGTGGATGTGGTGATTGTCTGGGACGAGGGTGGTGATGGGTCGTTTGAGGAGACCATCATTGATCATGGGCAGCCGCGGTTGGCGGCGACGATTGAATTGCGTGGGCAGGCGGATGTGAGTGATGCCCTGGCCGGGCAGGATGGTGATGGGATCTGGGGTTGGCTTTGTGCCAGTGGGGTGATTGATGAGGCGCCGGTGATTGCGCAATGGCACGGGCAGGTGGTGGATATGGGTTGCATGGAGACCATCCTGGCGCCGTGTGCCGGGGTGTTGGTGTTTGAGAAAGGTTTGGGTGAACAGGTGGAAGAGGGTGAGCGGTTTGCGCGGATTATTCGGCGGCCTGGGGATCCGGCTTCTGAGGTTGTACTGCATGCGGCGCAAACCGGGCGGATGGTGACGGGGCATCGGGAGCGGCTGGTTTCACAGGGTTCGGTGGTGGCCAAGTTTACCGGGACGCGGTTGTCTGAGGGGTACAGCGGGGGGGTGTTGGATCCTTAGGCGGGAGTACATATCCGTTTCTTCGGTTATGGCTGGTATTGGTTCCGCTCTTACAGCGGCTCACTTTTGAACAGCGCAAAAGTAAGCAAAACGCTCTTGCCCCACCACTCGGCACCTCGCTTAGGCTCGGAGTGCCCTCACTCCGGCTTTGGACCGTGGGCCGCCGTCATGGGCCATCCCTGGCC